>JAHDFT010000136.1:2625-4850 GCA_020628015.1 Bacteroidota bacterium | reverse complement strand
CTAACAGAGCTAGGAGAAATGGTTTTGGTAATACTGCTACCTGTATAATTACCCGTATTAATCACCTCTCGAATCTGTAAACCTTCTATCGTATACCCTGGAGGCGCATCAACTGTCACCTCATTAACTGTCATTACCTTGCGATATTCATAAGGAAAATAACTACTTCCAGAGCTATTATTGGTACCAAAAGTGAGGTAATTGTAAATCTCATCTACATTTTCAGGACCACAATTGTCAAAATCTCGATTGTAATTACCCAAGTTGCTAATTTTGTACCCTAATGCTAAGATTCTGTCGGTGAAATTATTACAGTAATATTGATTGCCATTAAAATCGTCGCTATCCTGTAAGTAGAATTCTGTATTAAAGGTTTCTAAGATAAAATCAGAAAAAGCGGTGTTCAAATGGAAATTGGTAAATACATGAATAGAATCTCCATTTTCAAATACAAAATCATTAGGCAAACCACTACAAGTATTACTAAGTAGGGTAGGAATGCTATAATCAATCAAGACAGTTTGGGAATTTCCTGTACTAGAAACCGAAGTGCGAGGATTATTACAAGTATAACTATTACCTGTACTCACATCATAGATATAGACACTAGCATCCTCAAAATCAATCATTTGTCCCATTGTAGGAATATTCACACTAGCATAACCATAGCTAAAAGATTGTGGATAAGGTGTTTGACCAATAAAAACATGTCCTTTGTGAACTGTTTGAAAACGGTCATCAATCATAATACGATCTCTACGCACTTTAGACATATCTAAAGTTGATCCACTAGGTTGACCATCATCATTGTCATCAGGTTCGCCAAAAGTAGTACGTAATGCTTCAAAAGACTCAAAAGCGATCCCACCTTCAACACATGGACTAGGACATTTTAAACGAATCGGAATAGACATGGTACAAACAACTTGATGACGAGGCAGCGGACTACAATTAGCACTAGGCACAAAGTAAGTATTTACAATAATATCCTTCCAGCCACCAGATGCACCAGGCGCACTACAGCAGCCTTCTAGGTCAAACTCAATACGTTTATTATAACCATAATCTCTAGCAGGATATTTTAAGGATAAAATACCTGTATTACTATCAAAATTCTGACTTGTAGTAGCTTCTGTAACCGTATAAGCACTTAAAAAGTCATAAGTATTGGAACTAGAAAGGCAAAAACCATTAGGAATATCTATTTCCACTAAAACATAACCACTTCCATCATCTTCATAATCACGCAATAAAGCAGCACTATAAAATAATTCAAAATTTCCTACTTCTGTATCTCTCAATTCCACAGGCGAATCAGTAATAGAACCTGCCCAGTAGATCTGTTCTTGATTGAGGTAATCTTGGGCAATTGATGTAGTTGGGAAATTACAAGTCCCATCAAATTGACCAGTAGTATACCAGTATTCAAATAAATTATTGCCTCCACAATTACTATTGTCTAGGACGCATTTCACATAATCAAAATAGACATAATAAGTCTCTCCTGGCTGGATATAATCAATAACAAAAGTCAACTTAGAATTAAGGCTGCCTCCACTATAGCAGGGTGGTCCTGAATAAGGATCAGAAACACTACTCAATGCTAGAGATTGTAGAGAACCACTGCCTTGTTGATATTGGAAAGAAGATTCGATAATATAATTTTGGTTGTAAGTACCATAGCGATTATCTATAGTATAAGTTACATCTTTAGCGGTACCATCTCCTGTATTGGTTAAGGTGATGACCGCTGTAGCTTCGTCATCCCAACAGACAGGCGTATTATGTAGGGCAATATCTGCACTAATGGCTGGTGAGCCAGTTGGTGTTTGTGTATTGGGAAAAATGCTTTCCTCCTCACAAGTACCTCCATCACAGCCCCAACGTGCAGTGGTTGTACTACCTACATTCGGATCAGTACAAGCATTGACCAATATGGTTTCGGTAATCGTAACCACATCATCAGGATATTCATCTAAATTTCGCAAAAGCGTACTGACTGTATAGCTAACGGTATTGCCCGAAATATCAGGACTTACTATAGTACCATCAACACTCAAGGACACCAATTCTGTATTGGCTTCTATAGTTGATTCAAAGTCAAATTCCAATAACTCAGAAAGAATACCCGTATTGCTAATTTCATAAGAACGGGTAAAGGTTTGACCCACTACACCATTTGCTTGCAATAAATTTTCGGTGCCAACTAATTGTAAAGAAGGCTT
>JAHDFT010000136.1:0-2525 GCA_020628015.1 Bacteroidota bacterium | reverse complement strand
CTACACCATTTGCTTGCAATAAATTTTCGGTGCCAACTAATTGTAAAGAAGGCTTTTTCACATAAGTAGTTATATCTGATAAGCTTCCATTTTCAGAGAAATTACCTGCTGGTGTACTATAGTCAACAGTAATATTTGGAATGAGTGTACTCTCTGCATTTGCGCCACATTTGGCACGTACCATAAAATCAAAATCTACGGTATCTAAATAGCCTACATCTATTAGGTCAAATATAGGCATGGTAATGTCATTGCCGTTAACCGAATTAACGCAGGCATCATTTACATATCCTGTATACTCAATATAAGGAGGTAATTCGATAGCAGCGATCACATTGGTCAATGGATCGGCAGAACAGCAATTGATTAAGGCCACAGAAAGCGTATCTGAATCCCCACATTCACTAATAAAAGTGGTGGTGAAAGCAGTCACGTCTTTGATTTCTAAGTTCTGCCCACTAAGGTAGACTGGAAATAATAGCAGCCATAGTAAAGCAGGAAATTGGTGTAGTTGCTTTTTCATAATGTTTTATGATTAAAGAGTCTATGATTTTATATTTTTAGGGAAGTAGAGGCTGGGATTGGGATTGGTTATGGGTGAAAAAAGTATTTGCTTTTTTTCATTTGGATTTGATTTGAACAATAAGAAATAGATTTATTTGTTTTGTTATTAAATTCGTTGATCCAATACATGATGAATCACTTTTTGTAAAGGTGCCTCAGCAGATTGTGCTAGGCTTTTGAGTTTGTTAATGCCAATTTTATTAATACCTGCAATAGCTTTGGCAGTAGCAATTTGTAATAGATAATCTTTTTGGTGATCGAGGCTTAGTAAGTGTTTTTCAAAGAAAGGTATTTGGTTAGCAGTAGACATTTCAGCTAAAATTTCGAGAATTTGGATTTTGACAGATTGTTTAATAGTTTCTTGAAATAGTTCTAGTAGCAGGGAAATGGTTTCTTGGGAAGGTACCTTTGATAAAGTTTGAATGGCATTTTGTTGAATGGCATGAGCAGGATGACGTAAGAGCTTAACAATAGCTGGGAAAGCTTCTGGATCATTAATGATTTGATCATAATGATGGATCATTTTAAGGCAGAAGCAAATGACAGATTCGTTTTCAGTATGCAGCCAACGGCTAAAATTGGGAATTTGTTCAGGATGTATTTTTTGTAATGCTTTATGGATTTGTACTTGTTGCCAGTTTGTTAATAGACTATTTTTATCTTCTAAAAAGGAGAAAGCTTGCTTATCTAAGATGATTTTGGCAGTCAAGGCGGCTGTACGAAGGTTGATATTGGTATCATTTAAATAGGGAGCGATATGTGGATAACTGTCCAAGACTTGCATTTGAGACAATTCTTGAATACCCTTTACTTTTTTTCGCCAAGAATTGGATTGTAAATGTTGTAGAGAAGCTTTTTTAAGTCCTAATGTTAAAAATAAACCCTGTAATCTTGCAGTTTCTTCCCCCCTTAGATTTCGATGTAATAAAAGAATTTCCTCTAATAATGCTTGTTGTTCTTTTTGATTTGTTTTAGGATTTGCTGTTTTTAAATTATTCAATAAATCAACCAAGGCACTAATATCTCCATCATCAATAAAGGCAATAAGCAGGGGAGCATATTTGCCTTTAAAGCCAGACATATCTTTTTGAGTACTATTTTTTGTGTTATTGCTATAAAAAATATACAATGTCATTGTTAAACTAATGACCAAAAATAGTACAATAAAGAGTAATAATATGTTAATAGAAACGCCCAATTGATGATGATAATTTGTTGAGTATTTAAGAGATGGTATATGGTATAGCCACAATTCACAAGCTATTACTAATTATTAACTATAATTAGAATGCTCTTCAATGGAAAGTGTCTATTTCACAATTGTTAAGAGAGTAGAGTAAAAGTATGGAGGGCAATGATATTTATGGTATTTTCAGATGTATAAGTAAAATAATGTTTAAACAATGATCTCTGTCAAACATAGTTATGCAATAATGTGTCCAAATTCTATAAAGATATACTTATTTATGCTAAAAAAGTTTCATGCTTGATTATTCTAAATTATGTTTTTATATAATTATTTTGAGTGTAACGGTCTGAGAACTAATACTTTTAATACCTTTGGAAAGAATATTTTATTGGTTTTGAAGAATCTTATAAAAGAAAAGACTATTTTTATAATTCCAATGTTTTTTTAATGTGATTGTGTTGTAAGTTGTTTATTTTGTACAGAAAATACATTCGAGTTTGATTGCATGATAATAATATTTATGTAATAGGGTGGTTTGATTTTTTATAATGGCTTCAAAGTAGAAAATTTAAAGTTGATTATAGAGTAGGGACAAGGCACGCCTTGTCCCCACGATGCCCTGTCCCTATCTATATAGGATTTTAGGAGGCAACATCACCTATTAATTTTGAAGGCTCATAATTAAACGAAAAGGTGTAGTGCTGTTCCCTGTTTTTTGGGAGGAGGGCTGCGTCTTTTTTTGTTTCGGGAAATAAAGTTGATGACAACTAGC
>JAHDFT010000135.1:3437-11687 GCA_020628015.1 Bacteroidota bacterium | reverse complement strand
CACATTTTTTACTTTCTTTTCATTGACCTAAAAAAAATTTAGGAAAATTGGAGAGATTATTGTAAATTTATGTTTCAAAAATTATTGAAAGTTATGAAACTTCAAAAACTTTCATATTTTTTGAATCCTTAAAGTATATTTTTTAAGTAATCAATACATTTTGAGTATAATAGTTTGAATGTGTTAGTAAATCAATGCTTTGCGGCATAAAATGAACTTTATATAAAGTCATTTAGAACAAGGTTTTATAAGCTTTTACAGGCAGGACATATGATCAAAAAAATGCAATTTCATCACTTTTTACTCAAAAATTGACTTAAATCTTATTCTTTTACAACATTAATGGCTAAATTCGCACCCTGTTTTGAAAAGGTGCAGAAATTCCTTTCAAAAGGTTTTAACCAAAAGGCTATGAACCGTATGAAGCGTATAAACATATTATCGTTTGTCTTGCTGCTTTGCAGCTTGATTTTAGTTGGTCAGTTGACTTCTATGGCACAATCCAGAGAAGACCCTGTGTATCAGGCAGGTAAAGCAACCTTTATGGCCAATTGTGCTAGTTGCCATCATCCACACAAAGATCTGACTGGACCACTATTGGCTGGTGTAAGTGAGAAATATGACACAGAGTGGTTGTATGCATGGATTAAGAACTCACAAGCATTAATAAAAGCTGGAGACCCACAAGCGGTCAAAATCTTTAATGAGTGGAATGGAACAGTAATGTCGGCACAAAACCTAACCAATGTTCAAATTGATGAGGTTTTGGCTTATCTTGATGTTGAGAAGGCATTAGGACCCCCACCCGCTGCTGATGGAGGTGGCGAGGATGGACCTAAAGGAGTACCTGTTACCATGACCATATTTATGGGAATAATGGTAATTGCACTCTTATTTATCCTCTATGCATTGAGCCGTCTGACAGGTACTTTGAATAACCTACTTCGGGAGAAAATGGGTAAATTAATCCCTAAAGCAAGTCCTTCGGGTAGTGGTTTATTCAGTAAAAAGATGCTTGCCTTTATTTCTATTCTTGCATTGATCTTCTTAGGCTATCGTACTATCGAAAATGCTCAACGTTTGGGTAGACAACAAGGATATGCGCCTGAACAACCAATCAAGTTTTCTCACGCATTACATGCTGGACAAAATCAGATTGATTGTAAATATTGTCACTCTGGGGCGTTGAAAGGAAAATCTGCGGTGATTCCTTCTGCCAATGTGTGTATGAACTGTCATAAAGCGGTTGCTGAAGGTCCTCAGTATGGAAAGACAGAGATTCAGAAAATATATGATGCAGTTGGTTGGGACCCTGATAAGAAACAATATATAGAGGGGTACAAAGAGAAGCCGATTGAGTGGATTCGTATTCACAACCTACCTGATCACGCTTATTTCAACCATGCACAGCACGTTAAGGCTGGTGGTGTTGAATGCCAGACTTGTCATGGAGAAATCCAGGAAATGGAAGTGGTAGAGCAGCATTCTTCCTTGGGGATGGGTTGGTGTATTAACTGTCACAGAGAAACGGAAGTGCAATTCAAAACCAATGAATACTATCAAATTTATGAGAAGTATCATGAGGATTTGAAAAATGGAAAGATCAAGAAAGTGACGGTTGAGGATATCGGAGGTACAGAGTGTCAAAAGTGTCACTACTAATTAGAACGTAATAATGGATATTGCTCAATAAGTTATTATCCATTCATTGACGATCAATAATAAAAAGAATTGATAAAGTGAAGAGCTGATGAGGTATTCGTTAGAGAGTAGGGGGGACAGCTCAAATCTAATGTCTCATATCTAATTTTAAATAAAATGGGTAACAAAAAGTACTGGAAGGGTTACGATGAGCTACACAATACGCCAGCGTTCCAAAAAAGTAAGCGCAATGAATTTGCTGAGGAGCTACCTTTGGTTAGTGAACTTAAGCAGGTGGCTACGGAGCAGCGCGCTTCCAGAAGAGACTTTTTGAAGGTTTTAGGATTTAGTACAGGAGCTGCATTAGTGGCTGCAAGCTGTGAGATTCCAATCAAAAAGGCGATTCCTTATGTCAATAAACCAGAGGAAATCATTCCTGGTATTGCCAACTATTATGCCTCTTCTTTTGTCAATGGACGAGATTATTGTAGTGTTTTGGTGAAGACAAGAGAGGGTAGACCAATTAAAATTGAAGGAAATCAGTTATCTGGATTGACAAAAGGAGGAACTTCTGCCAGAGCGCAGGCTTCTGTTGTGAGTTTGTATGATGGAGCTAGATTAACTGCACCTAAGATTGGAGGGAAAAAGACTTCTTGGGAAAGTATTGATAAAGAAATTGTAGGTAAATTGCGCTCGGCTGGAAAGCTAGTGCTATTAACCTGCCCAATTATCAGCCCTACTGCCAAAGAAGCGATCAAGCTATTCCAGAGCAAATACAATGCAGATCACATTGTATATGATCCTGTATCTAAAGCTGGGGCATTGATTGCTAATGAACGCTCTTTTGGTAAAAGAGTAATGCCATCTTATAATTTTGATAAAGCAGATGTTATTGTTGGTATTGGTGCCGACTTCTTAGGAACTTGGGTGTCACCTGTAGAATTTACCAAGCAATACATTTCTCGAAGAAGAGTAACACCAGAAGCTCCAGTAATGTCTAAGCACTGGCAGTTTGAGTCTTATATGAGTACAACAGGAGCAAATGCAGATAAGCGTTTGTCTGTTAAGCCTTCTCAATTAGGACTAGTAGCAGCCGCTTTACACAATGCTGTTGCTGGCGGCGGAAACGTAGCTGGTTTAGATGCTAAAGTACAAGAAGGCATCAAAAAAGCTGCTGTTGACTTAAAAGCAGCTAGAGGAAAAGCTTTAGTCGTTTGTGGGTCTAATGATCCAAATGTACAACAAGTCGTCAATGCGATTAATGAGCAATTGGGCAGTTATGGCAGTACAATTGATTTGGACAGACCTTATACTGCTTATGAGGAGGATGATCAGAAGATGATTAAGCTGGTAAATGATATGAAATCTGGTGCTGTTGGTGGATTAATTGTCTGGAATGTCAATCCTGCTTATAGCTTCCCTAAATCAGAAGATTTTATCGCAGGCTTAAAGAAATTAAAATTATCGGTTTCCTTCAACCAAAGAGCTGATGAAACCGCTGAAAATATTCAATACCTTTGTCCTGATAGCCATTATTTAGAGGCTTGGAATGATGCCGAGCCAAAGAAAGGTTACTATAGTTTAGGACAACCTACCATCGCTCCTTTATTTGATACCCGTCAAGCACCTGAAAGCTTATTAAGATGGGCAGGAGAAAATACGAGTTACTACGATTTCCTACGCTCCAACTGGGAATCTAAACTATTCAGTCAACAAAGTAAATTAGGTAGCTTCCAAGAGTTCTGGGATGTTGCTTTACATAATGGTGTTTTTGAAGCTGATAATGCTGAAGCAACGCTAGGCTCTACTTTTGGTGCTATCTATGCGGCAGCAGCAAATGGAGGTGGTAGTGCAACAGTCAGACCTGTGAGTAATCGAGTGGCAGCAGCTCCTGTTAGTGGGGATACAGCGGCTACTGATGAAGATGGTGAAGTAGCGAGTCCACCAAGTAGCGGAGGGGGTAATGTAAGTAGTGCAATTAGTGCCATTACTAGTGCAGCAGGCAAAGCAAGCGGTATAGAGTTGGTAGTATTTGAAAATATTACCATCGGTGATGGTCGCTATGCAAACAATCCATTCCTACAAGAAACACCTGAGCCAATCAGTAAGACTTGTTGGGATAATGTATTAGCAGTATCAGCATTAGATGCTAAAGAAAATGGTTGGAGTGAGTTAGACTTGATTGAAGTAAGTGCGAATGGCCATACGATCCAGTTACCTTTGATTTTCCAACCAGGACAGTTAAAAGGTACAGCTTCTATTGCTTTAGGATATGGAAGAACTAAACCTGGTTCGCCTCTATGTGCAGTTGGGCAAAATGCTTATCCTTTTATTAGTACAAAAGGAGAGACTTTCGACTACAATGTGCTTACTGGAGTAAGTTTGAATAAAGTAGGTAGCGAATATCCTTTAGGTTTAACCCAAACACATCACTCTGTAGATGATACAGGTATTTTGGGTAATGAAAGACCTATTGTTAGAGAAGCAACTATAGAAGAATACAAGAAAGATAAATATGCGGGTAACCATGTTACCGAGCATTTCAAATCGAATTTAGAAAAACACTTCTTTACATTATATGGTGAAGATGATGCCTATGGTTCTCACGCTGATTTAATCAAAGGTGGACACCATTGGGGGATTGCAGTAGACTTGACCACTTGTACAGGTTGTTCTGCTTGTGTGACGGCTTGTAATGTAGAGAATAATGTGCCGATTGTAGGGCAAGAGGAGGTATTTAGAGCGCATGAAATGCACTGGATGCGTATCGACCGTTACTATTCTGGCGATAGAGAAAATCCAGATGTCACCTTTATGCCGATGATGTGCCAACACTGTGATAATGCACCTTGTGAGAATGTTTGTCCAGTAGCAGCTACGAACCACAGTTCTGAAGGGCTAAATCAAATGGCCTACAACAGATGTATTGGTACTCGTTACTGTGCGAATAACTGTCCATTCAAAGTGCGTCGTTTCAACTGGTTTGATTATCAAGGAGCAGACAGTTTCTACATTTGGGATAATGATGATGGACACATGTTAATGGATGATTTGAGCCGTATGGTCTTGAATCCAGATGTAACGGTTCGTTCAAGAGGGGTTATGGAAAAATGTAGCTTCTGTGTACAACGTATCCAAGAAGGTAAATTGACTGCTAAGAAAGAAGGACGTAAGTTGAAGGATGGAGAGATCAAAACAGCTTGCCAAACGGCTTGTCCTGCTGATGCGATTGTTTTCGGGGATATGAATGATAAAGAAAGTCAGGTATCTAAGTTGAAAGCACAAAAACGCAACTACAATCTCTTAGAAGAGATTCACGTAGTGCCTTCTGTTTCTTACTTAGTACAGTTCCGTAACCGAGAGCCAGAAGCGCATGATGGACATGGTAAAGGACACAGTAAGGCTTCAGGAGCAGAGAAACATTCTTAATGTATATATTATAAAATAGACTATCGTTAAAAGGATAGAGGCAATTGTACAGAGTAAAGCTTTAGTCTAACATTTCTTTTATTACTAGTAATTATTTAGAAGGATGCTGGTAAAGTCAATTTATTAGCATCTTATAAAAAATCAGCTTTATGCTATATTCATCACCAATAAGGGACCCATTAATTACCGGAAATAAATCGTACCACGATATCACAGAAGATATTGCTAAAGGAACGGAAGGTTCACCGGGTATTGGATGGTTAGCTTTAACAGGCTTATCTGGTGCTGTTGCCACGATGGGTATTCTACTAATCCTTTACACCATCTTTGAAGGAATTGGTGTTTGGGGATTAAATAAGACGGTCGGATGGGCATGGGATATTACCAACTTCGTATGGTGGGTAGGTATCGGTCACGCAGGAACACTTATTTCAGCGATTTTATTACTTTTCCGTCAAAAATGGCGTACAGGAGTAAACCGAGCAGCAGAAGCGATGACGATATTTGCGGTAATTTGTGCAGGATTATTCCCGTTGATTCACATGGGTAGGATTTGGGATGGCTTCTTCATCTTTCCCTATCCCAATACAAGGGGAATGCTCTGGGTCAACTTCAACTCCCCACTACTTTGGGACGTATTTGCGATCAGTACTTATTTTACCGTATCTCTTCTCTTCTGGTATACAGGACTTTTACCTGATATCGCAACGGTTAGAGATCGTGCTACTGGATTCCGTAAGAAAGTCTATAGTGCATTGAGTTTCGGATGGAGAGGTACTGCTAAAGAATGGCAAAGATTCGAGTCAATCAGTTTGGTATTAGCAGGTTTAGCAACACCACTAGTACTTTCTGTACACTCGATTGTAAGTTTTGACTTCGCAACTTCTGTAATTCCAGGATGGCACACCACGATTTTCCCTCCTTACTTCGTAGCAGGAGCGATCTTCTCTGGATTTGCTATGGTATTGACCCTTATGTTGATTGTGCGAAAAGTAATGAATTTGGAAGACTACATTACCTTAGCCCATATTGAGTCGATGAATAAAGTAATTGTACTAACAGGTTCTATTGTAGGTATTGCTTATATCACAGAGTTTTTTATTGCGTGGTATTCTGCTAACCCTTATGAACAATGGGCATTCGTGAGAAATAGGGTAGCTGATCCTTTCATATTTGGACCGCTGTTTGGCTGTGAGCCTGCGCCTTACTGGTGGGCATACTGGTCGATGATGTCTTGTAATGTAATTGCGCCTCAGTTTTTCTGGTTCAAAAAATTACGTCGAAGTATTTTATTGACCTTCATCTTATCTATTGTGATCAATATCGGTATGTGGTATGAGCGATTTGTAATTATCGTTACCTCTCTACACCGTGACTTTATTCCTTCAAGCTGGCTGTACTATAAACCAACTTGGATTGAAGTAGGTATTTTTGTAGGAACGCTGGGTATTTTCATGACGCTTTTCTTATTGTTCTGCCGAACACTACCAGTAGTAGCAATTGCAGAGGTGAAGTCAATCCTCAAAACTTCTGGTGATCAATATATTGATAAGATTGGAGATTATGAGCGTAAGGAAAGAGAAGCAGGAGGAGTTTCTTCTTCTATTCGTAAAGATAAAGATGATAAATAATATATAGGACAGGACAGGATAGGTAAATAATGCCTCCTTATCCTTACTATAAGTTTGAATTTTGAAATTAATTCGTGATTGGTTTTACTATAAAATACCATTTTTCATGAAACATAAATATTTATTGGGGTCTTTTGATGATGATGAAATCTTGTTGAATGCAACAAAAAAAATGAGATTGGCAGGTTATCAAATGCATGAAATCTTTACCCCATTCCCAATACATGGATTAGATGAAGCAATGGGGCTGCAAGATACACGCCTACATACAGCAGGTTTTGTCATCGGTGCTACTGGTACCATGTTCGCTGTATCTTTGCTTACTTTTGTAACCTCTATTGATTGGGATGTTAATGTGGGAGGTAAACCTTTCTTTGTCTTACCTTCTTTCGTTCCAGTAACCTTTGAGTTGACTGTATTGTTCGCTTCAATTGGTATGGTAGTGGTGATGTATCTAAGAAATGGTTTCTCTGTTTTTAAAGCAAAGGAAGTCGTTGATGTAAGAGCTACAGATGACCGTTTTATTATGGCTTTCTGTAGAAAGAAATACAATACACAAGCAGAAGCAGTAGAAATTAGTAATCTATTGAAAAAATATGGTGCAGTAGAGATTCGAGAAACTGTTCTAGAAAATGAAATTGCGCCTAATCTGTTCAAAGTAGATGAAGATCTTGCTCATCTTGAACATGGTCATCACTAAATAATATAGTGCAGATCAAATATCTAGCATTTTGTTAGATTGATTGCTAAAGACTATTACTCATTCCTATATTTTCGAAATAAGATAGGTGTATTACACTAGTTAGTAATACCCGTTTTATAGCTAAAAAAGTAAACATGTTTACGCATAAACACATTGTTCTCCTTTGCATTGCTGGTATTGCCTTGTATTTTGCAGGTTGTAGAGCAGGAGGTGATTATCCTGGACGGGAGTATATGCCAGATATGACGCATTCTACAGCTTGGGAAGCTTATGTCCCTGCTCGTCCAGTTGTGATGGCAGGTGGCGATACTGTTCGACTGTTCAATAATGGTGCATCGGCAAGAAAACCAGTAAATGGAACCATTGCTAGAGGATATATGCCTTATCATTTCGATGATAATGAGGCAGATTATGCAAAAAGTGGGCAGACCTTATTCAACCCTTTTAATGACAAGCATAATGAGGTTTTGGAAGACGGGAAAGTAAATTATGATATTTACTGTGCAGTTTGTCATGGTGGTAAAGGTAAAGGAGATGGACATATTGTGAAGAGTGGGAAGTATCCTGGTGTACCTCCTTCTTACTTTAGTGATAAGATGATAGAAATGCCTGAAGGACAGATGTTTCACTCGGTTCACTATGGCAAAAACCTAATGGGTTCTTATGCTTCACAGTTGACAAAAGAAGAACGTTGGAAAATCATTTCTTATATCAAAGACATGCAAGCTAAACATGTTGCTGGTCAAAAGAAAATTTCTAAAGAAGATGCTTTGAAGTCCTTATTGGGTAAAGGCGGAGCTGGTGCTGCTGCTTTAGCTGCTGCCGCTGCGATTCCTACAACAGATG
>JAHDFT010000135.1:0-3337 GCA_020628015.1 Bacteroidota bacterium | reverse complement strand
ACAGATGCTAATGCTGCTCAAGATAGTTTAGCATTGGTTAGAGCAGCTCAAAAAGCGAAGCGAGATAGTTTGGCAAATGCACGTAAAACGAAGCGAGACAGTATGGCTGCTGCTAGAAAAGCAAAAATGGATAGTATTGCTTTGGCTCGTAAGGCAAAAGCAGATGAAAAGAAAGCAAAGGCTGCGGCGGATAAGAAAAAGAAAACTTCTGAGTTAGATAAATTAGCATCTGAGCCTTTGAAGAAAGGACAAAATATTGTTTTGAGAGATGTATATTTTGAAACAGCTTCTTTCAAACTCAAGAAAGAGTCTTATACAGAATTAAATAAACTAGTTTCTATTCTTAAAAAGAATCCAAAATCTAAAGTCGAAATTAGCGGACATACAGATAATACGGGTGATGCGGGTAAGAATATGACCCTTTCTAAAAATAGAGCTAGAGCGGTTTACAATTATGTAGTCAGTAAAGGTATTCCTAAAAAGCAATTGGTGCATAAGGGATATGGTCAAACCAAACCTATCGCTGATAATAAGACCGAAGAGGGAAAGGCGAAGAACCGACGTACAGAGTTCAAAGTGTTAGAATGATCTAATAACTAATACTTGAATGGTGTGGTAGCTTAGAAAGTCTATTTGATATACTGTTTTGAGCTACCCAATACATAGAAATTTAATTTTAAAAATATTAAAAAGACCTGCTAATGGGGGCTTCTTATCATATTAAAACCGAAAAACGATCTGACTATTCAGTTGGGGCTAAAGAACGAATGTTCAGCCTTGTTTGTCTGGGTGTAGGTGCCGTTTTAACGATTATAGGACTGTTTCTAGCAATGGATAATCCAGCTAGAATTTTTTCCTCACTACTCTACAACAATTATTTCTTTTTGATGTTGGGATTAGTGTCTGCGTTTTTCGTTGCTTCACAAACGATGGGCTATAATGGATGGTATGTAATGGTAAAAAGAATATCTGAAGCCATGGCATTATATGTGCCTGTTGGTGGTGTCTTAATGGCAGTCATTTTATTCTTTGGATTTAGTGACATATATATTTGGTCACATAAAGAATATTTTGACCCTAATAGCCCACTATTCGATTCTATTCTGAAAAATAAGGAACCTTACCTAAATGCTACCTTCTTCTTCATACGAATGATTATTTATGTTGGTGTTTGGGCATTATTGGTATTCTGGATGAGACGAAATTCTCTGAATATTGATAAAGATGGTTCAGGAAGCATCAGTAGCTATAATACAAGTAAGTACATTTCTGCTTTATTCATTGTATTTTTTGCTGTTACTTCTTCTACTTCAGCTTGGGATTGGTTAATGTCTATTCAACCACACTGGTATTCTACACTTTTTGGCTGGTATTGTTTCATTAGTATGTTTGTAACAACAATGGCGGTAACGATCATTGTATGTACTTACCTAAAGTCGCAAGGATACCTTCCTTATATGAATGATGAGCACTTCCATGATTTAGGTAAATTAATGTTTGCTTTTAGTGTTGCTTGGGCTTATTTATTCTTTTCTCAGTTCATGTTGATCTGGTATAGTAATATTCCTGAAGAAACCATGTACTACAAAATTAGAATTGAACATTATTCTGTTCTAATGTGGTCTTGTGTGGTACTGAACTTTGTAACCCCATTCTTAGTGTTGATGACTAGAGGAGCAAAGCGAAATAGAAAAGTATTAGTGATTGGTGCATGTATTATCTTTTTTGGACACTGGCTAGATTTCTATCAAATGGCAGTACCAGGAGCAGTAATGGAAGCAGCACACCACGCTCATGCAGTTGGAGGAGATCACCATGCTACAATTGAGGCTGGAAATAGTTTGATCCATACAGTTGCTGGAGGGGGTGATCATGGACATGGAGCAGATGGACACGGTGATGGACATCATGTTGCAGATCACGTTTCTATTGGACTTTTTGAGATTGGTTTATTGATTACCTATATCGGTTTATTCTCTTTCATTATGTTCCAATCTTTAGCGAAAGCTCCAATTGAACAGGTGAATCATCCATTCTTTAAAGAGAGTGTCATTCACCATACTTAATCTTAATGAAGTACATACATTTGTATAATATCAACTTAATGTAATAATATATTGATAAATAGGTCATTGTGGATAATTAATATTAAGGCTCCACTTGTACTTTATCAATCTATATATATTATGTAACCCAAAAAATATTTCAAATGACAACATTTCTAGGGTTAGCTGTTATCCTACTGGTTTTAATCATCTTATTCCAAATATCGAAAGCTAATGAATTAGTATCAAGTATTAGAGGAGAAGAGGATGAAATTAGTGACAAAACCAATAATTTTCATGGACTATTGTTCCTTATTTTCCTTGTATTAGGAATGGTTGGGGCATTCTGGTCGGCTTGGCATTATAGCGATCTTTATCTACCAGAACCGTCCTCTGTACATGGGGTGGATCTACGAAATATGTTTTACTATACTTTGGTAGCAACGGTGCCTGTATTTGTCGTTACACACATTTTATTATTCTATTTCTCTTATAGATATAGTGGTAAAGAGGGTAAAGTAGGCTATCACTTTGCACATAGTAATCGATTGGAGCTAGTTTGGACTGCTATTCCTGCGGTAGTGTTGGTCTTGTTGGTTTTTGAAGGTTTGCGTACTTGGATTGCGATTACTGGTCCAGCAGCAGAAGGAGCAATGGTTGTTGAAGCAACAGCAGAGCAGTTTCAATGGACACTTCGCTATTCTGGTAATGATAACCAATTAGGTAAGAAACGAGTAGATCAAATTGGTGGAGAAAATCCACTTGGACAAGTGTGGACGGATCAAGCAAATCATGATGATTTTATTTCTACAGAGCTCCACTTACCAGTCAATACTCCTGTTTTGGTGCGAATCAATGCTAAGGATGTATTACACAGTTTCTTTTTGCCTCACTTTAGGGTAAAAATGGACGCTGTGCCTGGTATTCCAACGCAGTTCTGGTTTACACCTACCAAGACAACAGAGCAAATGCGTAAGGAGTTAGGAAATCCAAACTTTAATTACGAATTGGCATGTGCTGAATTGTGTGGACAAGCACACTATAATATGCGTCGCTTGGTGGTTGTGGAGACCAAAGAAGAGTTCCAGAAATGGTCTAAAGAGCAGCAGCCTACTTATAAAGCACTAGGTTTGGACAAAAAGAATCCATCCTTAGAAGAAAAAACGCAGGAAGAACAATTGAGCGAGCAAGAGGAAGAACAGAAAGCGGAAGAAAAAGATGATTTAGCAGCAACATTGTAAGCCAATCATTGTTTATTTTTCTCGTGTGTTCGTTTATTAGTGATGGAACAG
>JAHDFT010000134.1:9887-11808 GCA_020628015.1 Bacteroidota bacterium | reverse complement strand
ATGATTTTCAAGGCTTTGTAATGGTCGGGGTAGCAGGATTCGAACCTGCGACCCCCTGCTCCCAAAGCAGGTGCGCTAACCGGACTGCGCTACACCCCGAATGATAATTGTTGAAGGTTTTATTGTTTTCTACACACTCAACAATCTGTTTTGCCTACTCTTTCAATAAGCGATTGCAAATGTAAAATAAGAAATTAAAGAATCCAATATTTTCTTTAATTTTTTTCAAATCTTGCTGAATTTGAAAGCTTATTTCATTGGATAAATCACTTCTAAAGTAGTGGCGGTGAGGGCGGGATTCGAACCCGCGGTACCCGTTAGAGTACGCCAGTTTAGCAAACTGGTGGTTTCAGCCACTCACCCACCTCACCAAGTGGACTGCAAATATAAGCTAATAAATTGTATTTTGCTATAGTTGAGCAAACTTTTTTTTCTTACTTGCAGATTTCGATAGTACAAGCTTAATTCTACTAAAAATAGTTCCCAAGAAGGAAGAAAAAATGTATAATTTATAATTTTATCAAAAATATTATGTATTTTAATCTGTTGAAGCTTACATTTCTCTCTTGCATTTTGCTGCTTACATAATGGATTCATTAAATAATCAGACTAATAAGGAGTTTATTTTTAATCCATGACTCATCGCTTATCTATATATCATCACTTACCAATAACCTATAAAGCTCAAAATATCTAGTCAATGTATTTGCAACTTTAGTGACAATGACAATTTTAATTCGTCCGTAAACCATTGAAGCTAATACGAAATTAAAAATGACCCCTTTAAAAATAAATTTATTTATTAATATAGTGTTAAAATACATCCATTAAGGGTGTAAAGTGTTGTGAGTACTTATGGAAAAAACTAAACACATTATGCTATTAATTATCTCCTTGCAACAATTAATTCTACCAAGATGAATCTCAAAACGATTATAGTTGAAGACGATATTACGAATCAAAAAAACTTGAAACAACTACTCAAAAATTATTGTCCTTTTGTGGAGGTAATTGGTGTAGTAGATTCTGAAGATACGGCTGTTGAGGCAATCCAACAGCAGCAGCCAGATTTGCTTTTCTTGGATATTGAATTGAAATCAGGGAATGGCTTTAAGGTATTAGAAAAAGTGATTATGCCTGATATGGCAGTCATTTTTACAACAGTACACAATCAATATGCGGTCAAGGCATTCAAGTACGCTGCAATGGATTATTTGTTGAAGCCTATTTCTGTTAATGAATTGACAAGAGCTGTAGAACAGGTCAAGGATAATAAAATAGAAAAAGATCGTTTAGAACAACAGTTAGAAGAATTACAAAAAAAGAAACCATTACCTGGTTTATCTTCCAAAATTGCTATTGCTAGTGCAGAAGGTTATGATTTTGTGCCACTCAATCAAATTTTACTTTGTGAAGCTTCTAATAATTATACAATTTTTCGCTTAGTTAATGGAGAGCAAATCACCTCCTCTAAAACCCTCAAATTTTATGAGGAAATTATGGATAAACGACTCTTTTTTAGAGTAAGTAAATCACACTTGGTTAATACCGAATTTATTGCTCAGTACAAACGTTCTAAAAGACCATACGTTACCCTGAGAAATGGACAAGCCATAAGGGTCTCACATTCTAGGAAAGAAGCATTGTTGAAGCAATTAATTGGACGGTAAGGAACGGGTAAAAAATAAGTTTACAGTTTTGGTTAGGCTAATTTGTCAATCAAAATAAAATTTATTTTTTACTGTCCCTAAACGCAATAGTGTTAAAGAGCCTTTATTTTTTTATTTGTTTTATACAACTCAATGATTGAGCAGTATGAATAGTTTATCAATAAAGGGTATTGGATTTCAATTTTATGTGTTTTTTTCAATTTTACCTACCGCTTATATACTTAAATTGGCACAAGAACAAGCTTTATCAA
>JAHDFT010000134.1:0-9787 GCA_020628015.1 Bacteroidota bacterium | reverse complement strand
TAAAAAGGCACTGTAGATGTAATGCCTAAATTCTATTATTTAACTGATGTGTTTATTGTTGAATTGCAATCAAACACACATAAACTCAATTTGTTCAAGCCATGATTACTACAGATCAAACGAAATCACTCGAGAAAAGGCTTGCTTCTTTAAGGAGGTATCTTTGACGTAGATCAAAAGTTACTAATTATTGAAGAAGAAGAAGCCTTTGCAACCGATCCCGCTTTTTGGAATAATCCCACAAAAGCACAAACCATTCTTAAATCTATTAAAAATAATAAGTATTGGGTTAACTTATATCAAAATACCCAAGAGGCTTATGATGACCTCATTGTGCTGATTGACTTTGCTAAGGAAGGAGAAGCAGAAGACGGAGAGGTGAATGAGCAATACGATAAGACTTTTACGCTAGTAGATGAACTAGAATTCAAGTCTACACTCAATGAGGAAGAAGACCATTTGGATGCTGTCCTTAATATTAATGCAGGTGCAGGAGGAACAGAGAGTTGTGACTGGGCATCTATGTTGATGCGAATGTATATTATGTGGGGAGAGAAAAATGGATTCAAAGTCAAGGAACTAGACATACAAGAAGGGGATGTTGCAGGTATAAAGTCCGTTTCCCTAGAGTTTAGTGGCAGTTTTGGTTATGGATACCTCAAAGGGGAAAATGGAGTGCATCGACTGGTGCGTATTTCTCCTTTTGATTCCTCCAATCGTCGGCACACTTCCTTTGCTTCGGTTTTTGTGTATCCTATGATAGACGATACGATAGAAATTGAGGTGAATCAATCCGATCTGGAATGGGATACTTTTCGTGCTAGTGGGGCTGGTGGGCAGAATGTGAATAAAGTGGAAACTGCTGTACGAGTACGACACAAACCATCAGGAATTGTTGTAGAGTGTCAGCAACAACGTTCACAAGGCCAAAACCGAGAAACGGCTCTTAAAATGTTAAAATCTCGACTATATGAAATTGAATTGAAGAAGAAAAATGAGGCGAAAGCAAAGATAGAGAGCGGTAAACAACGTATTGAATGGGGATCGCAGGTGAGAAATTATGTATTACATCCGTATAAATTGGTAAAAGATTTGCGTACACAATATGAGACCAGTAACCCTCAAGCTGTTTTGGATGGGGAACTGAATGATTTTATTAAGTCTTTATTATTACATCGAAAAGAAAAATAAGCACAAGACTTACAACGTAGCACCTTTTATATATCTTGTTATTGGTAGTACAAGATCAATAAAACGATGATTTTGTCGCCATTTCGTACATCCTTATATAGACCAATTATTTAATTTTGTAATACTAAGTGATGGATTAGAAATAAATTAGTCCAAAATATTCTGCTAATTATTTAGTCTAAGACAAGGCGCAAAAATAGAGCATACATGGAATGTACGTGATATTTTTGCAACGAAGTATTAGGCTAAATAATAAGGGATATGGCCGAATTTATTTCTGTTCCATCACTAATGTCTACACAAGCAATAAGTTATCTATGTTTATTGCTTGTGTAGACATTATCTTGAAGGTAGATCATCTAGGACTTATCTAAACCATTGGAAAAAAAATAGTCAAATGATTAATTGTGCTAATGATAGCCATTAGAATAATTATTGATCATTTTTTCTCACATGATATAGAAGATTCCTATTATAATATACAATTATGGAACGAGAAGAATTGTTAGAACTAATTGAAGAGGCAGAAAAATCGAGATTTACCGCACTTTCTCTATTCAATAAAGGAATTGAAGAATTGCCTGCGGAAATTGGTAATTTGACCGAGCTAGAACAATTGGATTTAAGTGATAATAAACTGACTGTTTTACCTCCTCAGATTGGCAAATTAAAAAAGCTAAAAACGCTTAACCTAGAATACAATGAGTTAAAGGGATTACCCTCCGAAATTGCAGATTTAGCAAGCTTAGAGGAATTAGATATTGGGCGTAATCAGTTAGAAGCATTGCCGAATAACTTTGGTCAATTAGATACCCTACAAAAGTTGATTCTCAGAGCCAATCAGTTAAGTACCTTTCCACCATCCATGAAGTATCTAACCAAATTAAAAGAGTTAGACATCTCCGAAAATGAATTTGAGATTCTGCCTGCTAATGTAGGAAATTTGCGAAAGCTTGTTCAACTTAATGCAAGTGAAAATCAGATTACAACACTACCTGCTTCCCTTGCCAATTTGTCCAAGCTACTTCATTTAGACATCAGTTATAACCACCTTACAAAATTCCCCAGTCCCCTAACCAATTGGACCAACCTTCAATCCCTAGATTTATCCAATAACAATATTACGCACATTCCAAATACTGTCGAACATCTTTCAGAGCTGACCTCTCTATTTATAAAAGATAATGGTTTAGAGAATCTACCTGAAGAAATCGGAGGATTGAGTAAATTGCGTACATTGGATTTAGCTTTCAATAAAATCAAAGCATTACCTAAAAGCTTAATTCATCTCTACAATATCCAAGAAATTGATGTAACAGACAATCCTTTACGTTATCCACCAGGTAATATTTCTGAGCAGAGTTTATATGCCATTATGCTCTATTTATCACATGGTTTGGATGTCTCAAAAGATCAAAAATTTTATCGATACACCTTTTCTATGTCTGATAATTTCCGCTTGGTATTCAAGCCCTATTTTAGCTTTTTTCAAGAGTACTTGAAGGTGGTTAAGAATAGAGAGATGAATGTGGAATTCCAAAATGAACCGAAAGGCATTCGTATGGAAACCATTTATTCAGATATTATGGATTTGGAAGAATTACAAAGCCATCTTAAAGAATATATAGGATTACTAAAAATCAATCCCGATAATTTGAATTTGGAGATCGAGAGTGATCGTCCAGAAAAGGAAAAGTACAAGATCATCATTTATTTTCATGCGATTCTATCCTTTATACATCGTAATGTGCAAATCAAGCAGTTGAAAAAGCCTGGCTTCAATAAATTGATTGACAGCATGATGAGTCAATTGTCTCAATCACTAGAACAAGACTTGCCAAATATTAGTGATGTGAATCCAGGACCAGCACAGTAGGGTAGGTAGGAGATAGCATAGTAGATTAATTGCTTAAGAAATTCCTTAGTGCAGTACAGTAGGCTCCTAAATTATCTTCATGTATAATGTGTGAAGCCTTAGTAATAGTTGTCCTTTGCAAATTGGGTAAAAGTTCTCCTAAGCTGTCGGCTAGATGGTGGTATATTTTGGGACTCAAAGCACCATTTAATAATAAAGTTGGAATTTGGATAGCTTCAAGTTCTTCTGCATCTAGGGAGAGAAAGCCTGAGCCAGTAAATTCGGCGGTAGTTAAATTAACCAATGCTTGTTCCCTTCTTTCCGCAGACATATTTTTAAAAGTCCTTTTACCCAAGGCAGCCTTTCCAAATAAACGCATGGCTTTTTCCATATCACCAGCCTCCGCCGCTTTAGTAGCAGGGCCAAGACCTGTTGCGCCTAATTTAATAATAGATAATGCGGTTTTAGGTTTGTTAAATAATAACCTCAATAACTCACTAGGCTTAGGAATATTACTTACAAATAATCTTATCGCAGGCGGCTCAGATAAGATCATTTTATGAATTAATTCAGGATGGTGACAAGCCAATTCAATCGCCATCAATGCACCATAAGAATGTCCTACCAGATTAACAGGCTCATCACCCAAAAACTGGATAATGGCTTTCAAATCATCCACATGTTGTTGCATGGAATAATCTGCTCCATTATTAATCTTTTTATTGGGCCAGTGATAGCGACGACTATAAGCGATGGTCTGATAATCTTCAGCAAGTGTATCAATAGTTTTATTCCAGGTTCGCCGATCACTAGCAGAACCATGTATGAATATAATTTTTTCTCCTGATCCTTTTTCTACGTAGTTAAATTCGTATTTATTGAGGGAAAGGGTCGTAGTATTGGCAGTTGTAATCATAGTTCGATGGATTATTTTAGCTTTTACAGGAGAAAACCTTGTTTGGAATGATACAACGAATATAATAATTATTTGTAATTTTTTAATAATTTGACTGTGTTTTGTATGTTTTTAATTTGATATTTTAAAATAATAAATTGCTTATGTTTTTTCACTTATTTGGATTCTTGCTTTTTAAAATAGCTGAAAAAATCACATTACTATCTACTATATAATATGTCGCCATTTATTTTATTAGATTATTCTAATCCTTCAAACCCTTGTTTTCCTATAAACCTATCTTTATTCGCTTCCCACCATCCAGATTTAGCTTTTCTTGATATTTCATCAATATCTTTTTGGGTGGCTTTGCTTTTACTCACTAAGTTTATATATTCAAAATAATTCAGTATTTGTTGCAAATCCATAGGATCTGTGTCTAAAGGAAGCTTAATAACTATAGCTTCATCTGTTCTTTCTATTGATACTGACATAAGATTCTTTTTCTCTATAAACGATCAATTAGAGTATTGTGTTTTCTAATTTACATAAATTATGACAAACAAAAAAGCCAGTCATCTAAAAAATAGATAACTGGCCTCAATGATATTGTGTAGTTCTTTTCTTCTCTTAAAAACCGATTTCTATAACATCAATGTCAGTTAATCACTGATTGTTATTACCTAAATAACAAAAAAGACCTAGGCAATCCCCTCCTGCTTACGAATCAAATTCAAAGCACTTCCTTCCTTAAACCACTCAATTTGTAGTTCATTATAAGTATGCGCTACTTCAAATTCATCTTTAGTGCCATCTGCATGATGTAAGACAACTGTAAGGTTTTTATCAGGCGCAAACTCAGTCAATCCAATAATGTCAATCGTATCATCCTGACGAACTAATTCATAATCATCCTTATTGACAAAGGTAAAACCAAGCATTCCCTGCTTCTTCAAATTCGTTTCGTGGATACGAGCAAAAGATTTCACAATCACCGCTCTAACACCCAAATGACGAGGCTCCATTGCCGCATGTTCCCTAGAAGAACCCTCTCCGTAGTTTTCCTCACCAAAAACCACAGTACCAATACCAGCCGCTTTATAAGCTCTTGCTGTATCAGGTACCCCACCAAACTCTCCTGTCAATTGATTTTGAACCGTATTAGTCAATTCATTATAGTAATTAACCGCACCAGTCAAGAGGTTATTAGAAATATTATCCAAATGCCCTCTAAATCGCAACCAAGGACCAGCCATAGAGATATGGTCAGTCGTACACTTGCCTTTCGCTTTGATCAACAATTTCATACCTGTCAAATCTGTACCTTCCCAAGGTGCAAAAGGGGTCAATAACTGGATACGCTTAGACTCTGGGTTAACCGTCACCTCAATACCACTACCATCCTCTGCAGGAGGAATAAAACCTGGATCTTTCACATCAAAGCCATTAGGAGGAAGTTCAACACCCGTTGGTGGATCTAATTTCACCGCCTCACCATCTTCGTTTACCAAAGTATCCGTCAAAGGATTGAAAGTCAAATCACCCGCAATCGCCATAGCAGTCACCAATTCAGGAGAAGCAACGAAAGAACGAGTAGCAGGATTACCATCATTACGCTTTGCAAAATTACGATTGAAAGAAGTGATGATAGAGTTGGCACGATCAGGATCATCCGTATGTCTTGCCCATTGACCAATACAAGGACCACAAGCATTTGCCAATACGACACCACCTATTGCCTCAAAAGCAGCCAATTGACCATCTCTTTCTACCGTATAACGTACTTGCTCAGAACCTGGTGTAACCGTAAATTCAGATTTTACCTTCAACTTTTTATCTACTGCTTGACGAGCCAAACTTGCTGCACGATCCAAATCCTCATAAGAAGAATTGGTACAAGAACCAATCAAGCCTACCTCTAATTTTTGAGGATAATTATTTTCTTTAACTGCTGCTGCAAATTTTGAAATCGGCCAAGCCAAATCTGGGGTATAAGGTCCATTGACATGTGGTTCCAACTCAGAAAGATTGATTTCTACTACTTGGTCATAGTATTTTTCTGGATTGTCCTCCACTTCTGGATCATTTCTCAATAAATGGGCGATCTCATCGGCAGCATCTGCAATTTCTGCTCTACCTGTTGCACGTAAGTAACGAGACATTGCCTCATCATATTCAAAAATAGAAGTCGTTGCGCCAATTTCGGCACCCATATTACAAATTGTACCTTTACCTGTACAAGACAAGCTTCTTGCTCCAGGGCCAAAATACTCTACAATTGCACCAGTACCTCCTTTAGCTGTTAAAATACCAGCCACTTTCAAAATAACATCCTTAGAAGAAGTCCAACCATTCATTTGACCAGTTAATTTTACTCCGATCAACTTAGGCTGTGCCAATTCCCAAGGCATTCCAGCCATCACATCTACTGCATCTGCACCACCAACACCAATTGCAACCATACCCAATCCACCAGCATTCACCGTATGTGAATCTGTTCCAATCATCATTCCACCAGGAAAAGCATAGTTTTCTAAGACTACTTGGTGAATGATTCCTGCACCTGGTTTCCAGAAGCCTAAGCCATATTTATTAGAAACCGAAGCCAAAAAGTCATACACTTCCTTATTCACATCTAAAGCGGTCTCTAAATCTTCCGCAGCACCCACTTTTGCTTGAATCAAGTGATCACAATGCACCGTAGAAGGAACCGCAGCTTGTGCCTTACCAGACATCATAAACTGTAATAAAGCCATCTGAGCAGTTGCATCCTGCATTGCTACTCTATCAGGCGCAAAATTAACATATTCTTCTGCTCTTTCGTAAGGAGCTTTAGGTAGGGCATCCCAAAGATGGGTATAAAGAATTTTTTCCGAAAAAGTAAGCGGACGATCAAAAATCGTTCTTACTTTTTCCAGTTTAGCAGCCATTTCTGCATAAACTTTTTTGATCATTCCTAAATCAAAAACTTCTGCCATATTTTTAGATTTTAGATTTTACATAGAAGCTATACAATTAAAATAAAATAGCTAAGAATATAGCTTCTATCTTATATCTCAATAATAATTTACATTCAAGACCAAAAGGTAATTTTATAAAAAATAATTACTCAAACACCATTTTCAAAACCATTGGCATCTATAGATATAGAAGCAAATGAATAATTAGAAAATAAGGTGTTGTGCTATAGAAATTAAAAATTTTTACAAAAAAACTTTTTTATCAGACACCATTTTCAAAACCATTAGCATCTATAAAAACAAAGCAACTATGGTGAATAGTTCAGCACAATAAGGCTAGAATAGTAATGATTAAATCATAAAGTAACAACACTTACTAATTTTTTATAATGAAAATTTAAATGAGCAAGCACGTAACATTTACTTATTGCTTTAAAAGCCCTTGTTTTTATTCATTATTTTATAATTTATCATTCCTAAGCCGCAAAAATACACAATTTTATAAGCCTTCATAAAAATATATAGAAGGAATAGTATCAAAAGCTAGACCAAAGCCTGATTTTATTTATTTACCCTACCAAACACTTTCTGACATTCATTAATATACCTTAACTGCTTTTGCTTATTGCAAAAGAACTACTGTAGTAATAACTATAGTTGATGGAAAAAGTATGTCAGAACCAATCTAGTAATCAAATATTTAAACACTTAGTAACGAGTGAAAAATAAGTTCCCAATTTTGATTAGGGAAATTTAGCCCTAGACGAGGCAAAAAACGTAGGCAATGCAGGGCATTGGCGAGGCTTTTTAACGAAGTATAGGGTTAAATTTATCAATCAAAATGCGGAAGATATTTTTTTACTGTTACTTACCATACAAAAAGAAAGCAATGAAAAAATTAATCATCTCCCTACTCTGTATCACTTTTATGGTGATGCATTTTTCTTGCACTACCAGCAAGGAAAATCAACAAACTACTCATAATGAAGAAGCAACACCACAAACAAGTCAAAATACGGTGACAAAGACGGAAGAATTGGAGGAAATTGCTGATATACAAACCAAAGCTCCAGCAGAACCAACACCAGAGTCAGAACCCGTACCTGCTCCAGTAGTTGAGGAAGTGCCTGTTATTCCAACACCAACACCTCCGACTCCTGTTATGCCAACTACTACTGCTGATAAAGCAGTATCTACTGGAGAAGATGAATCGGGTGCTCAATATGAAATAGCAGAAGAAAAAGCTGCTAATAAAACATTATATGATAGAGAGCTGCAAAAGCAAAGACAGTTAGAGGAGAGATTAGCTAAAAATCGGTCGCAGGCTTCAAGTGCGGGTACTAAAGCTGCAAGAAAAGAAGCAGAACGACTAAGAAATGACATATCACGAGCAAAAGCTGAACAGGAAGCAACTGCTAAACAACGAAAGAGAGCAGAGTATGCGATGGAAATGAAACGAGCAGCAAAACCGAAGAAACGAGTTATGCCACCAGTTCCACCGCCACCACCGCCAATGCCACCTCCGAAGCCAGTTTTACCTGGTGATATAGCAACAGAAAAGGACAAAGATTTCAACACAGAAGATTATAACTCTATTGTAGAGAATGAATTTCAAGAGGTCGTTGGCAATCCTTTATCCACTTTCTCTATTGATGTAGATGCGGCATCTTATAGTAATACCCGTCGCTTCATCAATAGTCAAAATATACTTCCACCTAAAGATGCTGTGCGTATAGAAGAGTTTATTAATTACTTCACTTACGATTACCCACAACCCAAAGACGAACATCCATTTTCCATCACCACCGAAATTGCCGATTGTCCCTGGAATAAAGATCACTTACTAGCCCACATTGGTTTGCAGGGGGAAAAATTAGACTTAGGGCAAGCACCCCCTACCAATCTAGTCTTCTTAATTGATGTATCTGGTTCTATGGGAAATGCCAATAAGCTCCCATTACTCAAACAGTCCCTAAAAATGCTAACTGAAGAAATGCGTCCCCAAGATCGAGTCGCCATAGTTGTTTATGCTAGTGCTACAGGATTGGTTTTACCCTCTACACCGTTCAGCCAAAAAGACAAAATCATCGCTGCTTTAGACAATCTTAAATCAGGCGGTTCAACAGCAGGTGGTGCAGGTATCCAACTAGCCTATCAAGTAGCGCAGGAGAATTTTGTTAAAAAAGGAAATAACCGAGTGATCTTAGCTACCGATGGAGATTTCAATGTTGGGGTTTCCTCTGATGCTGCATTGGTGAAATTGATTGAAGAGAAACGTAAATCTGATATTTTCTTAACCGTATTAGGTTTTGGAATGGGGAATTACAAGGACAATAAAATGGAACAATTGGCAGATAAAGGAAATGGTAATTATGCCTATATCGACAATATAATGGAGGCAAAGAAAGTATTGGTCAATGAAATGACAGGAACTTTATTCGCCATTGCCAAAGATGTCAAATTGCAGGTCGAATTTAACCCAACCAAAGTCAAAGCTTACCGATTGATTGGTTATGAAAACCGAAAAATGGCAGCCGAAGACTTTGACGATGATACAAAGGATGCTGGTGAATTAGGTGCAGGACATACAGTTACCGCATTATATGAAATCATCCCAGCGAATGCAGAAAGTAAGGAAGCAGTACGAAGCACGCCTGCTTTAAAATATCAAACGACGAAAATTAATGCATCTGCCCAGAATTCTGGTGAATTGATGACGGTGAAATTCCGCTACAAAAAACCCGACGGTGATAAGAGTAGCTTAATTGTTCATCCTGTAGCGGAACAAACCGTTGGTCAAGTCTCCGATAATTTTAAATTCTCTGCTGCTGTTGCTGGATGGGGCATGATGCTTAGAGGCTCTAAGTTCAAAGGAGATTGTAGTCA
>JAHDFT010000133.1 GCA_020628015.1 Bacteroidota bacterium | reverse complement strand
GATAAATTTCCCTAACCAAAATTTGTACACTTATTTTTCACTCGTTCCTTAGGCGAAATAATAAGGAATATGGCCGAATTAATTTCTGTTCCATCACTAAATACCTATCCATAAAAATGACTAAGGGTTAACTGATATATTCTATTAAGTTAACCCTTTTTGTATAATCAATGATTATTTTAGTTTTGAATTAAAACTTTGTATACTTTTGACTATATATAAATGTATCGTAAGTTTCAAAAAGTTGCTCGGCATTAGGAGTAGGACTATCTGCCTTCATTTCGAACATAAATTTTCCCTTGAAATATTCATCTGCCTCCTCCATTTCAAAGCTTTCGTCGCTAATTTTATTAAAGCCAAATTGATATTCAGAAAGATCTTTACCAGCAAAGGAGGCTTCATCAAAGAAAGATACTTCATAGATTGTATTGGCTGTTTTCTTTTGTTGATAATAATCAATATACTCAATCAAACCTTTTAACATTTCTTCTTTATTATCATTATTGACATCCTTGAAAATGTAAATGTAATTATGAATTTTTTGAGCCTCTGGATATTGATCCACAAGTTCTGAATAGCTTGGAAGGTTTTTATCATCTATGCCTGTCTCTTGGCTATTGATAATATCAACTTTTCCTACAAAGCGATCTTCATAATTTGGTTGTAATTTTTTCTTTAAAATGTTGCTTGCATCATATCCCCATAGCTGAACTGTATAATAACTAAAGATGTTATCTGTTTCTTCATTATAGGTAAAATTAAATGTAATTTCTGCATTATCAGCAGGAGAAGCTGATAAATGGTGCAGTCCATCTGTTTGTAATTTACAGTCATGAATGACAAAGGATTTGCCATATTGTTCTTCTATGAGCTGATGAGCTCTTTCTTGTTGTTTCATATTTTTATTATTAGTTATTTGGCTATTACAAGAGTTATTGAAAAATAATGATAGAATGGCTAATATAGTGATAAAAGGAGAAAGATTCATAGTATTATTAATTAGGAGGTATTGTGTTAGGTATAGATACGTAATAAGGAAAGCACTTATCTATAAAAACGACTAAGGGTTAACTGATAAAATATATCGGTTAACCCTTGTTGTATAATGAATAAATCGTTATAAAAATTAATTGAATAATTCTTCTACCATACGGAAAGGTGCAGTAAGTACTCCTCCCACTTTACGTCCACTTTCAGCTAATGCTCGTTTAATGTATTTAGGATAAGATTTGTGCTTAGTAATACCTGTATCTTTGGTTCTGATTTTCTGGTTGCCCATACCTTTACTAGCCATCACCTCATCAGTCATGCCAATAGCATCTCTTTGATCTTTGAATTTATCCGTTCCAGTTACATAAGAAGTGTGTGCTGCAATTGGATTAATACCATCAAAATCATGCTCATAGACATCACCAGGTAAGTTAGCCATACCTGCTTTATCTACAATATCACCATCCATAATGTGGTGGGTTACTTCTGGACGATCTTCCTCAGCTATTTTATTAAATTTATTTACTGTACTCAAACTAACCCCAGGTGATTGGAAAGTAACTGTTTTCGCCACACTAGAAGCATGATTAGCAGTAACAATTTGTGCCATGGCTCCACCTAAACTATGCCCTGTCACAATTACTTTTTGCCCTGCCATAGCAAGTGCTTTTTCTATCTTCTTTTTGTTATTGTGGTATTGTCGATGACCAACTTGAACAAAGTCAGCATCTGTAGAGAAACCAGCCATATTATCTGTTCCTCTAATAGCCAAAATAGGTGCTTTACCTTCAACTGCTGGGTATATTAGAGTTGCTAAGAATCCATTTGGACCATCAAATACTTTATAACCAGTATTCTTATAACCACATTTGGTTACAATAGTAGCGAAAGGTTCCGTCTGCATTGAATCAGGATTGTAAGCAACCTTATGAGCAAAGAACTCATAGTCTACTGTATTAGCAGGAACCTGATCTGCACTTACTTCTTCTTTTTTCTGAGCTACTGTGCTACCTTGACTTTTCTGCTGGGCAACTACTGGTGCGCCAGGTTGCATTTTTGCTTGAATTGCGCCTTCTTGATCTTCCATAGAAGACATTTTAGCTTGTACTGGACCAGCCGAAGGGCTAATAAATGGTTTGCGTTGAGCAGCAGGACCAAAGAAAGTACCAGCACCTCCTTTAGGATTGAAGAAAGGCGTGTTGCCCTCTTTCTTTTGAATAGGACCTTGCTGGTGTTTTTGATTGTTCTTATCTGGAGAATGTTTCATAACGTTGTTTGTATCAAACGATGTAAGCAATGGTTGCCGAAGCTTGTCTAAATGATATAAGGAAAATAGAGTAAGTTGTATGTTTGCTGTTGGGCAATGAATTGTGAACACCTATGAATCAAACATAAACCTTACATTAATTGCCTTACTAATCACCTAAAAATACAAAATTTATGCTTATTATCCAATTTAATTTTCAAGTGTTAAAACTTAAATATGAGTAAAATAATGATGCATTTTAGAGTGGTTATTTTCCTAAATGTGTTTACGTTTTGAAATATTGTTTGTTACAAAATTTTATTTTGATTATTGTAGCTTGGGTGCATTTAGATATAATTTTGGGGTATGTGATGTTTTTTGAGTGTTTTTTTTAACTAAAAAATTTCGTTTGGTTTTGATATAGACTTTAATAATAAGCCTTATTCATTAATGATTTTTAGATTTTTTATTCCATCTTTCATATCGTTATGCCATTTTTCAGGAAAATTATTATCACTATTTTGGTAGGTAATTAATAATTGATTGGCAAAAGCATCTAATATATGAAAAAAGCACTTTTCATCAATAAATTGTTCTCCAAATACTTGATGATAAATTTCTAATTTTCCTTCTGGAAAAGGAGGATCACATGGGTCTAAATCTCCACTAAAAGTCATACCTGTTATGTTATTTTCATATCCAGTTTTATTATTGACTTGATGAAGTAATCGTGGATATTCTTCTGGTTTTATACCTGAAAAAAAATAGTTGAGAGGTTCTTGAATTGGATTTGTTTCTAATTGAACTTTATTAATAGCACCTATTGTGCTTTTCTTTACTTCCCATTTAAAAGTAGTCATATATAATCTTTTATTTGTGTTTTAGTAATTAGTGCTAAAACTTCTTTTAATCAAAGAAGAAGCTTTGTAATTTACCATCTCTAAAATACCCTCTGATATTATAACCAGAGCTAGTTTGTCCAACAAATTCACCAGGTAAACTTCCTCCATTTTTATCCTTAGCATCTTTGATAGCTTCTTTCAATGCTTTTTTTAGTTTTGCATCAGTCCAAACTGAAGGATCGTATACTGTTTTGGTATAAATTTTAGTTTTTAGTGTGCTTGTTACATTTTGAAGTTTGTCCAATTGGTAAATTTGGTATTCGATAATTGATATTCCAGGGGTACTCGTATGTGGTACATCACTATTTATGACATACTCATTATCATACTTTTTGAATTCTGTTATATCATGTGCTCCTCCAATACCTCTTTTTCTTGGAACATCATAATCTCTATATTTTACATGTTGCATAGCACCATCAATATCTATAGAGTTCAAAAATGTATTGTTTTCTTCATCCTTATCCTTATCCTTTCGCAACTTTTCGCTCCATTCTTCAAGTTTTTGTTTAGCCTTGCCACTAACACTTTTCACTCCATTCTCAATAATATTACCAAGTTTAGAGAAGAAAGTCAGTACTTTTTGGAAGAATACAGAGCCACGGATTAATGTTCCAATTCCCATCGTTGCCCAAGCTAATAGAACTTCAAAGATAATCGCTCCAGTTATTTTGCCAAAAAATTCCCACTTGAGATATGGATTTGGGTTATTCCAAGTTTCCTTTAATTTATTATATAAAGTAGCTCCTAGTGTTTTGATTAATTCTCCAAGCGTGGATAATAGTTTTCCTTCCTGATATAAGTCGTGGATTTTCTTGGCAATATCTATTGCTTTTACAAACAGTTGACCTGTGAATAAGTCTTTAATCAAATCCCATAAGCCCGTTATAGTGCCTATAGCAGCATCGATAAATCCTTTGTCTACACCATCAAGAAAACCTGTAGTTGCCTGCCCTATCTCAATCCCTGCGTCCATCCAATCAGGTCTTTGGCTAATATTGCCCTCCAATTTTTGACTTTCAATATAATCTGTCGTTGGCAAACGCAAAATGCGATCTTGTTGGAGGTGAATGCTATTGTAAAGCTGTCTAGCTGCCGCAAAATCCGTATCAAAGATATTGTCTTTCCACCAAGATTTACTACCGCCACCAGATAGACTAATCGCACTACTTCCCTCATTCAACAAAGCTATACCCATTGCAATTACTCGACGGTCATCACCCGTACTATAAGGATAATCAGCATAATAACGATTAATCACGCCTTCCAAAGTATCCCCTGATTTAATATAATGATAAGCTTTGGTAGAGCCATCTAAAGCAGGACTAGTATCTAATTTTACTAAGAAATGTGCCTCAATCCAACCAGATTGACCATCATTGGCTTTGAATTTCAGCCAACCTTCACTACCACGAGTCGGTAAACCGATAATGGTGACTTGGCTGCCTTGTGGGTAAATTTTGCTACTAGCTCCTTTACGTCCTAAATAATCAGGATCGGAAGTACTAGGAGTAGTATGGATACGAATACCGCTACTTGCTTTGACCCAAGCTCTTTCATTAACCGTCTGTGCCACATAACTATCATTGACGTTTTCATCTGCTAATTTGGCTCCTGTGTATTCTGATTTGACATTGGTGAAATATTCATATACCACATTCGCTCCTGCAAATAAAGCATCTTTGATTTTGAGGAAGGAGAATATACCACCTTCAGGAGAAGCTTTTACTTCGTCTACTACTTTTTGGGCATTGGCTGGGGTGATCGTGCCATTTTCCAAGTACTTTTGTTGAGTGGCTTCGATTTTGGCAAGAGCTTCTTGTAATAGGGCTTGCCTTTGTGCTTCACTTAGATTATTGGGGTTGTTTGTTGGTGTTTGTGTATTGGCATTTGGATCGTTTTCTTTATTGTCATTACCCAAAATAAGGTCTTTTAATTTACCCATCCAGGATTTCATTTTATCCCATATGCCTTTCGCTATTTTGGAAAGGAATTGAACTACCTTATCCGCAAATTTTTGAACGGCTCCTGATACTTTTTGGATGACTTTTTTAATTGCATTGACAATACCACCTAGATTCAATAATTTGACGATGAAATCTAGTAATAATGGAATCGCAAACATAATGGCGTTTTTGATTTCCATAACAGCCCCAGCTACATTACCATTAACCACCAATCCAACCGCTCGCAATACTGCACTCACCAATTGTTTAAGCTGTTGTCTATTGTCTAGGAAGAATTTGACTGCTTTATAGATGGAAACGATAGCAGAAACGATGCCACTAGCAGGAATAAGGAAGGATAAGACTTTGGTGATGCCTTTTTGGATAAGGTTTTTGGTGATCCATCCTTTGATACCATCTAATACGGTATCTTTAATGGTGTCAATGGCTCCTAATGCAATATTTTTCAAGCCTAAACCACCATCTTTGATAAAATCAAGTACTGCGCCCATGCCCTCCTCACGTACATCTTTGATTAAGTCGGTGACTTTGTAGATTTGCTGCATTTTATCAGCCCCCACTTTCTCCTCTAATTTGGCTTTCACCTTTTCCTCTCCAAAAGATTTAAGTGAGGAAGGTCCATCTTTAATCAAACCTTTCACCAAACCAATACCACTTTCTATATTTTTTACCAAATCTGCGCCCAAATGCTTGACAAACATCGCTTTGATATTAGTCCAACTTACCCCCAATACAGACAAGACCATTTTAAGAATGCCCTTTCCATCCATTTTTTGAGGGAATTCGATGCCACCTGTACCTAGTTTATTGCCTAACCAACCGCCAATACTGCCTAGTAAATTCTCCTTCATATTCTTGCCAAACTCCTTAAAGCCACCCTTAATTGCACTAAATAGATTTTTAAGGAAACGAACTGGATTTTTGACAATCTCAATAATGGCATTGGCAATACCTCGAATGGCGTTGATGAATGGATCTGGGTCTAAACCTACAGATTTCAATGCCCAACGTAAGAATTTAAGGGCTGCATCTAGTAGGAAATCAAGAACTTTGGATAATAAGCCTCCCATTTTTTTATTGAGTTCGGCAATCCTTTTATCAATTTTTTGGATCGCTTTTTCTCGTAATTCGGCTAGTTTTTCTCGGAGTTTCTCTTCCTTTTTGGTGATTTTTTCATCTAGTTTATCCAGTTTTTTACTGATTTTATCCTGTGCGGCTTCTCCTACAGCACGCAATCTTTCTGGTAAACTATCAACATATTCATCTATTTGAGTACGAGCATTGGATACCGTTTCTCTACATTCTGCAATCACCTCCTCATTGTGCTTGGTGATTTTTTCCACTAGTTGATCAATTTTTTTGACATAAGTTTCCCTTGCCTTAGCCATCAAATCCTTAACCGCTCCAACACTACTCAATCCTAGAATTTTATCTCTTATCCAGCGCAATTTTCCTTTAAATCCTTTATACCGCTTCTTTTTCAAAGCCCGCATATCTCTGTCGATGCCATCTTCAAACTCTCTAGTAGCCTTCTTTTCGCCTGCTTCAAAATCTCGATACATCTTCTTCTCTAGCTTTTTGAGTTTCTTATTCACCTTCTTCTTTGCCCCTTCATAAATGCCATTGATATGACTGGTAACGGCTGCACGTTCCTCCTCAAAACTTCCCTTCGCTTGTTCTTGCTCATTTCTTGCCTCATTCAAACCCTGATTACGTTCGGCTTCCATCACTTGACGACCTTGCTGTTCTTCCTGTGTTAAATTTTGATCGAGTCTATTTTGTTCTTCCTGTTGGGCTTGATGCGCTTCATTAGGTGCTTGAGCGGCTACTTGTGCGAGTTCTTGACGACCTTGTTTGGCTTTGAATAAATCTCCAGAATCTACTAGATTAAGATGTGTTTCGGTGATTTTTTCTTGTTGTAAAGCATCGTCAGAACGTTTTTTATAAGCAGTAAAATCAGTATGCTCAGTTTTGAGTTTTGCCATCATATTCTGCCCCAAGTTCATGGTAGGCGTAGGTACTGCTTGTTCTAATGCTGGGAATGGGAGGTTTGGTAAATTGCTTTCTGGTGCAGGTAACTTACCCATTTCTTCATAAGTATCAATGACTTTTTCCTTATCTATTTTAATGACATCAATAGCTGCTCTACCAATGTTTTTCGCTTTTTGACTGCTTTTGAAATGCTCGACTTCTTTTACTTTTTTGGGTAAACTAAGTTCTAATGTGGATTTAAAGTTGCGTTTTGCTTTTTGTTGATTGGTTTTAGGTTTGCGTTTTCCATGTACTTTATGAGTTCTCTTGGTATTAGAACGAGATTGTCCTTCTTTGGCTGGGGCTACTGCCGCTTTTTCGGATTGATCTTTCTTTTTATTGGCTGGATCGGTTCGTTTTTCATTAGTGGCTAAGTGGGTGATTTTTTGTTTGCCTTGCTCGAATTTAGGTTGAGACATTTTTCGTAAATAATCCGCAACGACACCAGCTCCAATACCTAAATGACCTACTTCATGTCCTTTAGATTGTTGAAGTATACCTGGTTTTTGATTGCCTTCTTTTCCTTGTGTTATGGTTGAATTTTTACTAGGCGGTTGTACTTTGTTAGATTCTTTTTTTGATGTAGAATTATTGCCTTTATTATCCTCATTATTATTTGAATCGGGAGGTGTTTCTTCACCTGTTGCACCACTTGTTTTTTGTTTTTCGGAGCTATTTTGTTGTGGTTCTGCTAATTCTTGTGGAGTGTCTGTTTCCTTTGTTGTTGCAGAGGAAGGATGAGTAAAAAGCCCTGTTGCTTGTTGTAGAATTGCAGGGCTATTTTGCTTCATCGCTACTGTATTGGCAGGATTGCCCTTGTCTGTAGCTGGATGTGTACTTGGGTTTTGTTCATGGTTTTTTTTGAATTGATAAGGCACCAAAGGTGCATGATTGAATGATTGCGTTTTGCTCTGTTCTCCATTCACTGCACCTTGATGACTAAAGCTGGATTTTGTTGGGTTCGCAGATGATGTTTGTTCTTGACTAGCACCAAAAAAAGTGCTGACGCTTTTCGGTTTAAAGAAAGGGCCTACATCCTTTTGATGTGCTTTTTGCTGGTATACTTGTTTTTCCACGACTAAGGTATATAACTGAAGGATATTTTTTGTTGACTATCAACTATGTATACCAAGAGTTAAATGATCGTTACCTTGATGACTTAGAAAAAGAATGGAACGAAATGGTAAAGACTAGGGTTAAATCCTACGTTTCTGGAATCATAAAAAAATGATAAAGCCATGCGATTACTATTATTTGCAGACATTCATGGTAAAATTCTTCTTCCTTTTAAATTGGCTGATTTATACCAGCAAAAAACAGGAAAAAAGATTGATTTGATCCTACAATGTGGGGATGTGGGCATTTATCCCAATTTAGAGAATCTGGATAAGGCAACCATTCGACATGCTCAGTACGATAGGGATGAACTAGGCTTTTATGATGATTTTGTCAATGAAAATCCACTTATAAAGGATTATTTAGAACAGTTGAATTTGGATATGATTTGTGTACGAGGAAACCATGAAGATCATGATTACCTCAATGAATTGGAAACAGTATATCCAGAAGCGACTAGATTTCCTGTAGATGTGTATCAACGGGTGTGGATGTGTAAGTCTGGCATTATGCAAAGCGTTGAGAAAGATGGAGAGTTCTTGAACTTTGTAGGAGTAGGAAGAATTGGAGATCGAAAAGGGCGTACTAATCAGCGTTTTATTCAACCTTATGAGCAAAAGCTTATTCGACGATTGTTGAAAACCAGACGCAGTTTTGACCTCTTAATCACCCATGATAAAGACGATCAAAGCCAAAGGGGATATGGAATGGCAGAGATCAGAAATCTTTTGGATAATGTGATTTTTAATTATCACTTTTATGGACACACAGGAGAGCCTTTTAATGTAGAAACAGATACGAATGGAATTACACAATCTTGTAAAATCAAAGAATTAGAATTTGGGACAAGTGGAGTCTTGCCAGAGGGCTGTATGATTGTACTAGAACAAACAAATGAAGAACAATTTAAAATGGAAGTTGTTGATACTGCTTTGACCAATCAATTAACCAAATTCAATTGGAAATATTGAGTATAATCCTTGATTGGTTGAGTATTGTTTATTACTTGTTAGGTTCCTTTCACAAATTTGTAACATTTTTGCTAAGTTCTCGACAAACTTTACGGATGTAAATACGTTGTCCAATGGGATGTAAAAACATTGATACAATGTAAATGGATCATTCTGTAATGGATTGAAAATAAAGCATACTTTTACGTTGTCCAATAGAATGTAAAAGCATTGATCGAATGTAAACTTACTATTCTGTAATGGATTGAAAATAAAGCATAAGTTCGTAGAACTTATTTTTCACTCGTTACTTATTACAAAACTTGTTCAACACAAAATCTTATCTCTCATACTATATATACTTATGCGTCTATACACATTAACAACACTATTATTGCTCTTAGGATTGTTTAGTACAAACTTATTAGCGCAAAATCCCAAAGAAAATATCACCATCAGCGGTTATATCAAAGATGGGGAGAGCCTAGAAACCCTTGTCGGAGCCAATGTCATCATTAAGGAAACCAATGTAGGAGCTACTACGAATGTGTATGGTTATTATGCCATGCAAATTCCTAAAAAGGCAGACTCAATAACATTAATGGTGAGTTATATTGGCTATGTCATAGAAGAAAAGCGAGTTTGGGCAGGGGAGGATATCAATTATACCTTTGAATTGAGTGCTTCCGCAGAAGTTTTAGCGGAGGTGGTGATTACAGAAGATGTCAACCGACAATTGATTGAGAAAAATCAAATGGGTGTACAACAAATTACCTCCCAAAAACTCAAAACCATTCCTGTTGCCTTTGGAGAATCTGATATTCTTAAAGTGGTACAACTAGCACCAGGTGTACAATCTGGTTCAGAAGGAACATCAGGTTTTTATGTAAGGGGTGGTGGTTATGACCAAAACCTCATTCTTCTTGATGAAGCAACGGTTTACAATCCAGATCACTTCTTTGGCTTCTTCAGTACTTTCAACTCTGATATTATTAAGAATCTAGACATTTACAAGAGTGATTTCCCAGCTCGTTATGGTGGTCGTTTGTCTTCTGTATTGGACGTACAAATGAAGGATGGAAATATGCGGAAATGGGAAGGTCAAGGAGGAATTGGTTTGATTTCTTCTCGTTTTATGGTCGAAGGGCCACTAGTCAAAGATCGTTCTTCAATTGTACTGAGTGGAAGACGGACTTATTTTGATATTTTCACCCCACTTATCAATAATGCAGTCGCCAATAGTGATGCAGGTGGTGCAGGATTCAACCAGATTCCTGATTACTATTTCTACGATTTGAATCTAAAAGCCAATTATATTTTAGGCGATAAAGATCGTATCTTTGTAAGTGGGTATTTCGGTCGAGATAATCTGAGTATTGCCTTTGGAATCGGAGAGGATAGCTCCTACAAATTACAATGGGGAAACCTGACAGGTACTTTAAGGTGGAATCACATCTTTAGTCCTAAACTATTTTCCAATACCACATTCAATATCAGTCGTTTCCTTTACCAAGACGAATTTAGTTTTAGTGACTTCTTTTTCTTTAGAAGTAGTTCTCGAAATTTTACCTATAATTTCAAGCAAGATTTCGACTATTATGCCAAAAATAATCACAATATCAAGTTTGGGCTACAAGCCACACACCACATTATTCAACCAACAGAATTTACTTTTGGCACCAATTCAGATGATGAAGATTTAAGCACAGAGCCTATTTTTGAAGAACAAAAACACATCGGGGAAGAATTAGCGGTTTATGTATCGGATGACTGGAAAATTAATTCATGGTTTTCGCTAAAAATGGGACTGCGTTATTCTGGATTTTTAACCAAAGGAGGCAAAACCTTTTATTCCAACCTAGAACCCAGAATGGCACTCAATTACCAAATGAATGAAAAAACATCTATCAAAGCGAGTTATGCAAGGATGTCGCAATATTTGAATCAGGTGAAATTTAGCTATATGAGCTTCCTTGATCCTTGGTTCCCTGCCAATGACTTTATTGCACCACAATTGGCTGATCAAGTATCTGTAGGGTGGAATCGCCTTATTTTCAACGATCAAGTGAGTATCACCAATGAATATTACTACAAATGGATGTACAATCAATTGGAATATAAAAATGGTGCAGAATTTCTATTCATTGACGGAAATTACCATGAAAGATTGGCAGTAGGAAAAGGGTTTAGCTATGGAACAGAGGTGCAAATTCAAAAGACCGAAGGTAAGTTAACAGGTTGGTTAGCCTATACACTTTCTTGGACACAAAGGGACTTTCCAGAATTGAGTGAGGAATTATTTCCTTTTACTTATGATCGTAGGCATGTCGTTAATTTGGTGACTCAATATGAATTGCCTAAAAATTGGTTGATTAGCCTGAATTGGACTTATCAAACGGGAATTGCTTTTGATATTACGGATCAATATCTGTGGTTATGGGGAATTAATTTTTCAGACTCAGGAGGGATTCCAGAATATCAACCTCAGATCAATAATTTCCGTATGCCTCCTTATCATAGAATGGATGTAGGAGCCATCAAAAAATTCAAGAAGCGTAAGAAATGGGAATCTGAATTGGCGATTAGTGTATATAATGCCTATAATAGAGCCAATCCATTCTTTATTTATCAAGATATAGAACAACCAGCAGAAGGGGA
>JAHDFT010000132.1 GCA_020628015.1 Bacteroidota bacterium | reverse complement strand
ACTCCACATAAACCATCGCCTTATCAATCTTCTTCATCAACTTCGTCTGATTAACGCCTTCCGCCATTGTCCGATAAGCCTTCAAATATTTTTGCTGAATTCGCTTGCCTCTAAATAACTTATTCTTAATTCCATTTTCCTGAATTTCGATAAAATTATTTAAAGTCAAATGCACCAGTTTTTCCGCTTTCTTAAACATCCCTGCATCATAGTAAGCTTGAATGATGGGAAACATATTTTCATTAATAAAAGGCATTTTTTTGTCTGGAAACCATTCAAGCGTTTTATTCAATAGGTCAATAGCCTTCTCATTTTCCCCCATAAACAAATAATCTCTTGCCAACTGTGCCAACATTATACGATAATTAGAGAACATTTGATAAGAATAACTCGAAGAAGATAAACTTTGCTCTGGATATTCAAACATTTCAAAATGCTCGGTAATATTATAGTACATAATCCGATGCTGTGGACGCACTCGTTTGAGGTAGTTATTGGTAATATCCATTACTGGAACCAATCTATAAGCCGTTCCTTCTTGCTGTAGATATTTGGCCAAACCAATTAAGTCTGCTGGATTATTAGCAATGGTGAAATAGATAGGATGATCAAAATTATTAGTCCGAATCATATCCAATAATAGCAAATTAGATTTGGTGAGCTTATTTTTATTAATATTCCACTCCATCAGAAAAACAATCATTTCCAAATCCTCCACAGCTACTGTTCCATTTCCAAAAACCTTAGCCGTATCTATATTCATATTCACCTTTTGCGTCGGATAAGTCCCATTTACATGCTCCTCCGTTGTTTCCAAATTTTCATCATTAAATATATGGGTCAAAAATTCTTCTAGTAACATAGGATACAATAAAGCATCTCCACTATCATTTTTCAAATAAGAATAGCTCCGAATCCGATTGCTCACCTTCTCAATAGGCACTTTAAACAATGGTTTATCATGCTTTTGATGATATTGATCATTCACCAAAGCAGGATACCAATCTGTGGTCAATAATTCCAAATTAACAATCTGAATATCTTGGCGAAAACCCTCCTTTTCTTGCACATACATTAATGGATAGGTATCATTAGATCCACTAGTAAAAAGAATTGCATTTGGCGCACAAGTTTCCAGATAATGTCGAGCCAGATTGAGCATATAAGGTTGATACAGATTATCTTTAATCACCAAAGCTGCTGAATCCGATACTTTAACAGATAATAAACGCAAATACAATTCCATCCATTCATTTGCATACGTATTATGAATAATTCCTTTTGTTACTGTTTCGTAATTCGGATTGATTTGATCTAGCATTTTAAAGGTTTCCGCTGCCTTTTGCCCAAACTTTTGTACTGCTAATAATTGTCCATCAGGAATTTCTTGATAAGGATAATTCACATCCAAACCATACAATTGAAACACCCCCGCATCTCGAATAAATGTTGTTGAAAAATGAGAATAAGCATTTCCCAAACTCTCCAATAAAGTATCTGATAAGCTCTCTGCAACCTCCGCATACTCCTCAATCACATCTCTCGACCAATTTCGATAACCATAAAAAACGCATCGCTCATACATTTCTTCAGGTCCCTTTTGAAACTCATTCTTTTGATTGGTATTCGCTCCTTTTAATTTTTTTAATGGAATCTTCTCATAGCGATTGTCATATAATGACCATAATAAATGAGATTGCAATAACTCCCCTTCTGTAAAATCGTACTCTTCTATATACCAACCATCTGGTTTTTTGGAAAATTTGAGATATTCCATATTGCCCTCAAAATGATAATTATCAAAAAAATAATTGATAATACCATTGTAAGAAGGATAATAAGGATAAGGTATACGAGATTTGTTTTCCGTTTGTCCTTGTAAAACAAAAGGAAGTAATAATAAACAGAAGAATATATATTGTGTAGCTCTTATCATGGAGTTTATTTGTAAGCGAGTACGTATTTTTTTAGTAAAAATGATATTTTCCCTAATATATCAAACCTAATTCAAAACGAAAGTATGGCCAGACTGTCTTTGACACATATTTTACAAAAGGTTTATAGGCTCCTACCTGAACACCCCAGTACATATGTCTAGTTACATGACGCTGCATACCATAATTAATCCCCAATTGCCATTGTATGGGTAAAGCCTTAGTAGGAATGATCTGCGTTCCAAAAATAGAAAAATAATCTCCAGACAAATATTTAATGGTTTGTCCCTTTGCTTGACGTTCCTTGAAATTAATATAGAATCGGGAATCTACTTTTACAAAAGGAGTAACTAAGACATATGGTTCTATAGTACCAAATCCATTTGTATTAATCCATCTAAATCTTGGTTGTAAACCAGCCCCCAATTCACCATTTATAGTCCAAAAATTATTTAAGGGATACTCTAGCCCACCATAAAGCCCAAGGAAATTGAATTTATAGTGAATGCGCTTTTCATGAAGTAGCTCCTGACATTGACCAGCAATAGGACAATAGCAAAGTAAAAGGAGTAATAGGGCGGCAATGCAATATTTCATTATAGGATTTTTTGAGAACAGTCTTATGTGATGAGTCAAATCCAACACATAGGAAATAGTGATAAGATACAAATTTGAATCTTTTCTAAAAATACAAAAATATCAAAATTATACTATTTATAGATTTCCTTATTAGAGTAAGTGTATCTAAATTCTTCAAAGGTACCCGATTATTTATTATCATTTAGACAAAAAAAAGTCCTAACTTTGATATTTCATAATAATAGCCATTGAGCAATCTCTTATTGATAGACTCATTATAACTATTTACTAATTACTCATAACCTTCTATACCAAAACCTTTTACATCAATTAAAACACCTATGTCAAACAAAGGAGCCTTATTCTTACAAAACGGCCAACATGAACTAGCAATTGAATATTTTAAAAAGATGCTAAAGAAGGCCGAACGCACTACTGATCGCAAAGGGATTTTAGAAAACACCCTTAATATCGCTAATGTATACAATATGACAGGGCGATATGCAGAAGCATTGCCTTGGCTCAAACAATTTATGGAGCATTGCGCCAAATTCAATTATGCAAAAGGCATTTGTACAGCCTGTAATGATATTGGCAATATTTATTTGCTAACCGCCGACTTTGACAAAGCCCTTCACTTTTATAAGCAGGCCCTAAATGTGGGGGAGCAAATTGGACATATTCGGGATGTGTCAAGGGCGATTGTCAATATTGGGAATATTCATGCCTATAAGGGTGAATATCAGGAGGCATTGTATTATTTTAATAGAAAGCTAACCATAGACGAGGCCATGAAGAATAAAGAGGGTGTGGCAATTGCATTAGGTAATATTGGAAGCATCTATCTTTCAGAAGATATGTATGACGAGGCGATTCCTTATCTTGACCGAGCGATTAATGTGCATCAACAAATACAAAATTTACCTGGCTTGGTCTATGCTCTGAGTCAAAAAGCAACTTGCTTGTATTATAAGGAAGATTTTTTACAAGCCAAAAATATTGTGGTACAATGTTTCAGCTATCTCAATCAATTTACAGATCGGGAAACTTTATTTAATGTCAACATTATTGATGCCAAAATTAATTATTCGCTTGGTAATGTGAATGATGCACTCGATTTATTAACCATCGCCCTGAGTCAAACAGAAGATGAAGAACAAGTCGCCAATCTTCATTTTGTGCTTTGGAAACTCAAAACAGGTCGATTGGGGGTTAAAGAACAGTATAAATCGGAAGTGTATGGTTTGAACTATGACCCAGAGAGCATTACCAAACACTATGATACCGCCCTAATTCTTTTTAAAAAACTCTACGAAAAAGCCCCCAAACATCAATATGTGAAATGTATACAAGAAATGAAAACAGATTGATTTGTTTTTATAATTTAACTCAACCGATTTATCATTATTGTGTTATAGCATCATCTATTTTAAAAAGAGGAAATTAAGGACAATAGGACAAGAATTGAACGTCCTTATTTTAATTTCGTTTTTTGTCAAAACGCTAAAAATAGCCAATCATTAACGACTCTCAGCTACAGCCATGTCAAAAATACTATTTACACACTCCTATTTTTATAAATACGATGCCAAGCAATGGGCAAACCAAATGCCCTACCCGCCTTATGGCACCATCTATGCCGCCGCTTGTATGCGAGCAAAGGGGCATGAAGTACGCTTGTTTGACACCAATCTTAAGGATGATCCCGAAGGCATTGCTCCCCTATTGAAGGATTTTCAGCCAGATTACCTCGTTATTTATGATGATGGATTCAACTATTTGACAAAAATGTGCCTCACCAATATGCGTCATGCTGCCTTTCGTATGATTCAATTGGCTAAGGAGGCAGGCGTACATAAAGTCTTGGTGTGTAGCTCCGATTCTACCGATCATTACCAAAAGTATTTGGAACATGGAGCGGATGTCATTATGCTAGGAGAAGGGGAATTGACCCTAATGGAATTGATTGAAAAATATAATGCAGACACCTTAGTATTAAAAGAAACTTTAGGTATTGCTTTTAAGGAAAAAGAAATCATTCAAAAAACGCCTAAACGACCTGTTTTGAGGGCTTTGGATGATTTACCCGATCCTGCTTGGGATTTAATCGACATTCCAGCTTACAAACAAATATGGCTCAAAAGCCAGGGTTATTTTTCTTTGAATATGGCAACGACTAGGGGCTGTCCTTTTAAGTGTAATTGGTGTGCCAAGCCGATTTATGGGAATCGCTATAATTCTCGCTCGCCTAAACGGGTTGTGGAGGAGATGCAAATGTTGACCGAAAAATTTGGAGCCAATCATTTCTGGATGTGTGATGATATTTTTGGCTTAAAACCAGGTTGGGTGCAGGAATTTAGGGACATTGCCCAAGAAAAAGGTCTCCAATTTAAGTACAAAATTCAATCTAGGGCAGATTTATTATTAAAGGAGGATACGATTGATGCCCTTGCTGCATCGGGTTTGGATGAGGTTTGGATTGGGGCGGAATCGGGTTCCCAAAAGATATTAGATGCAATGGATAAGGGAACTAAAATCGAGCAGATTTACCAAGCTACTGAACTCCTCAAAGCCAAAGGCGTAAAAATTTGCTTCTTCTTACAGTTTGGTTATCTAGGAGAAACAAAGGCGGATATACAAAAGACCATTGATATGCTATTGGAATTATTGCCTTATGATATTGGCATTTCCGTATCTTATCCCCTACCTGGCACCAAGTTTTATGATATTGTGCAAGCAGATATGCAGGAAAAGCAAAATTGGACGGATTCGGATGACCTCGATATGATGTTTGAAGGGACTTATGGTTCAGCTTATTATAAACGCCTGCATCGCTATGTCCACAAAATCTATCGCAAGGCACAAGGATTTGACAATTTGAAAAAATTAGCCCAAAAGCCTTCTTCTGCGGATTATAGAAAGCTGCGTTCTGCTTTGGCAACGGTGTATTATACACCTGCGGCAATGCTGGATGCTTATCGTTTAAAGCGTTTAGAACGTTAAATTCCCTCTATTTTTCCTTATTATTAACCATTCCCACAATCAATGCCTGCATTTGACCAATTAGCACCGACTTACGATACCGATTTTAGTTATTCACAAATCGGTGCCATGCAACGCCTGATGGTTTCGAAATATTTGGTAAGTCATTTACCCAATTCCCCTCTTAATATACTAGAAATCAATTGTGGCACAGGAGAAGATGCCGTCTTTTTAGCCAAAATGCAGCGCAAACATCAGATCCTAGCAACCGATTATTCCACCGAAATGATTCGAGCGACTACTGCAAAGGTAAAAAATGCTCAATTATCCCATCAAATCACCATTCAACAACTAAACATTCAAGAAATTCACCAGTTAGAGGGCAAATTTGATTTGATTTTTTCTAATTTTGGTGGCTTAAATTGTCTTTCCCCTGAAGCCATTCGTCAATTCGGCCAAAATAGCCAGCGACTTTTGAAAAAGGATGGGCGAATGATTGCCGTGATTATGTCTACTTTCTGCCTTTGGGAACATCTCTATTTTATCTATCAACGAGATCCCAAAAAGGCTTTTAGACGATGGCGCAAAAGCCCTGCGGATTTTAAAGTCGGGCAAGAACAGATGCCGATTTGGTATTATAGCCCCAAAGGATTTCAAAAATTAATGGGTTCAGCTTTTCAAATGAAAGCCTGTTTGCCTATTGGTTTATTGGTGCCTCCTTCTTATTTAGAGTCCTTTTTTCAAAAGCACCCCAATTGGCTTCAACAACTTTATGATTGGGAGTGGAAATGGGGACAGCAGTCTTTTTTGGGAAGATTTGGGGATCATTATTTGATAGATTCAAAGCTACTATAAATGCAAATACTATTATCTCACGGCTACTTCATTAAGGAGGATATCAAGGAACAAAAAATCATGCGTCCCTATCCACCACTAGGATTACTATACATATCCGCTTGGTTGAAAAAGCAGGAGATCGCCCATGATTTGGTAGATAGTACCTTTTTACTCAAAGTAGAATTAAAAGCCAAAATCCAGTATTTAAAGCCAGACTTGATTGCCTTGTACACCAATCTCATGACTAAGGTGAATATTATTGAAATCATCCACTTCATTCGATCACAGCCAGAAATGGCAAATACGGTGATTGTCTTAGGCGGACCAGATGTGCGTTATAATGATAAGGATTACCTCAACAATGGTGCAGATATATTAGTTGTTGGAGAAGGCGAACAGACCATGTTGGAGATTGTCAAGACCTTTGAAACTATTGATAAACCTTATTTAGGACATATTAAGGGGATTGTCTTTAAAGATGAAAAAGGAGAGATTACCAAAACAGCAGAACGCCCCAAATTACGCAATATAGACGAATTGCCCTTTCCCAATCGAGAAGCCATTTCCATTCAAAAATACTTGGACACTTGGAAAACCTTTCATGGTATGAATGCCATGTCAGTAAGTACACAGCGAGGCTGCCCTTATACTTGTCGTTGGTGTAGTACGGCGGTTTATGGACAAAGTTATCGCCGCCGTTCCCCCGAAAAAGTAGTGGATGAACTGGTGTATATCAAGGAGAAATGGAATCCCGATTCGATTTGGTTTGTCGATGATGTTTTTACCGTCAGTCATAAATGGCTCAAAGCCTTTCGGGATGAGGTGGTCAAGCGAGATGCGATGATTCCCTTTGAATGCATTACAAGGGCAGACCGCATGAAACCAGAAGTGATTCAAATGCTCAAAGAAGCAGGAGCTTTTCGGGTCTGGATTGGGGCAGAATCGGGTTCCCAAAAAATCATCGACGCAATGGATCGACGAGTAGATGTCCATCATGTTCGAGATATGATTCGCCAGACCCGCAAGGAAGGCATTCAAGCAGGTACTTTTATTATGCTCGGTTATCCTGGTGAAACAGAGGAAGATATTATGGAAACCATCCACCACCTCAAAAGCTCCAATCCCGACCATTTTACCATTACCATCGCCTATCCCATCAAAGGCACAGGTTTATTCCAAGAAGTTGAAGCCATCCAAACCAAAGACATCGACTGGGCCAATAGCTCTGACCGAGATCGAGATTTCCAACGCACCTATTCGAGGAAGTATTATGATTATGCGGTGCGTCGGGTAGTCAGCGAAGTCAATTACCACAAACAATCCCTCGCCAAACAGCAATGGAGCTGGGAAGGCATTAAATGGATGGGAAAAATTTGGCGAGCAAAATTGGGGATGTGGGTATATAGGTAATGTATTTTTTATGGACGACGCTTAACCTACCAAATTTGCCTATCCCACCTTTTCCCCTTATCTTTGCAAGATATTTTCCTGTCTACTAAACACAAATTGTCTATACATTAAAATCGCTCATCATAAATCAACACTTATGATTCAATTCCTTCTCAATAATACCGCTATTAAAACCCGTGAAGCCGAAGGTGGAACGGTATTGGATTTTGTCCGCTACAATAAACATTTAGTCGGCACCAAAATTGGTTGCCGAGAAGGAGATTGTGGAGCCTGTACCATTTTGGTGGGCGAGCTAAAAGGGGAACAAATGGTCTATCAATCTATGACCTCCTGCCTAATGCCTCTAAAAAATGCACATGGTAAACACATCGTTACCATCGAAGGACTCAATATGGATGCCCTTACGCCTGTTCAACAAGCTGTCATCGAGGAAGGGGGAACACAATGTGGCTTTTGTACGGTAGGCTTTGTCGTTTCTTTGACAGGTTATACAATGAGTGAAAAAGCCCCCACTTATGACAATGCCATAGCCGCCATTGATGGAAATATTTGTCGATGTACGGGTTATAAATCCCTAGAGCGAGCCGCTGGACGCATTAGCCAAAGCCTAGAAGCTCGACCAGATGCTGATCCTATTGAGTGGTTAGTAGGAGAACAGTTCTTGCCTAGTTATTTCCTAGATATTCCTAAGCGATTGAAAAAACTAGCCATCAAACAATTTCCCTTGCCGAATGGGACGAGTGGTAAAGAAAGTGTATTTGTAGGCGGAGGAACCGATCTTTTTGTACAAAAACCAGAAGCAATGGCCGAAACGCCAATCACCAACCTTTTCGACCAATCTGCCTTTAAATATATCAAAGAAAAAGACGGCTTTTGCTATATCGGAGGAGCCTCCACCGCAGAAGACCTACGCAGCTCTCCCCTACTCAATCAGGCATTCCCCAAAATGCATGATTTTATGAAGCTGGTTTCTTCCACACCTATTAGGAATATGGGTACCATTGCAGGAAACTTTATCAATGCCTCACCCATTGGAGATTTGACCATCTTTTTCCTTGCCCTCAACGCTCAAATTACCCTCAATCACCACGGAGAAAAACGTACACTCCATCTAAAAGACCTCTACAAAGGCTATAAAACCCTCGATAAACATCCCGAATCCTTTATTGAGGAAATTTCCTTTGAATTGCCAGAACCTAATGATTACTACAATTTCGAAAAAGTCTGTAAACGAACTTATCTCGATATTGCCAGTGTCAATACAGCTTGCTTTTTCCGATTAGATGCCGATAAGCGAATCAAAGAGGTGCATCTATCCGCAGGAGGTGTTGCCGCCATTCCTTTCTATCTTCACAAAACAAGGGAATTCTTATTGAATAAAACCATTGATCCTGACTTATTGAAGGAAGCGAATGAGGTCATTCAATCAGAAGTCTCCCCGATTAGCGATGCTAGAGGCTCGGCTGACTATAAGCGATTGTTATTGAGACAATTGTTCTATGCTCACTTCTTGGAGGCTGGCTGTGTTGAGGAGGTGGTTGGGTAAGGTCTGTTAGGGAAAAGAGGATGTATCGAGATACGTCGCTACTACCCTTCATCTGCATTGGTTATCTATAATCCACTATAAAGATATAATCTTCATAAGCCTTAGTAATTCATAATCATCTACAAAGATGTAAGCTGTATAAGAATTTCTATCAGCCTTAGTAATCTACAGTCAACTGTAAAGACGTATCTCCATACGTCTCCTAAAAACCAAACAAAATGAAAACAACCACCAATAAAACCATCACCAGCAATAATACAGTCAAAAACCAAGACTCGGCAAATCATGTCAGTGGGAAATCCATCTATGTTGATGACATTCCAGTACGAGCGAATACCGTATATGCAGCCGTTTTCGGTTCACCAATTGCACACGGTCACATCGACTCCCTAGACATTAGCAAAGCAGTTGAGCAAGCTGGGGTCGTGCGTATCTTTACCTACAAAGACGTACCAGGCGAAAACCAAATCGGTGGGATTATCCCTGACGAACCATTATTCGCAGAGGATGAAGTGCATTTTATTGGTCAACCGATTGCTATGGTGGTGGCGGAAAGTGAAGCAGAAGCAAGAGCAGCCTTACATCACATCGAAGTACAAATTTCTCCTAAACCAGTCATTACCGATCCCAGAGTAGCCAGAGCGCAAAACGAACTCATTATCCCTCCACGTACCTTTAAATTAGGGGATACCGATCAAGCCTTCGAGCAATGCGCCCATATTTTTGAGGGAACGGCGGAGACAGGTGGACAGGAGCATTTATATATTGAAACACAGGGTGCTTATGGTTATCCTATGGAAAATGGTTGCATTCGTTTATCCTCTTCTACACAAGGGCCAACGGCTGTACAAAGGACGGTCGCTAAGGTTTTAGGAATACCGATGCATAAAATTGAAATAGATGTCACCCGTTTAGGAGGTGGCTTTGGTGGCAAGGAAGATCAAGCGACTCCTTGGGGTGTTATGGCTTGCTTGGCGATCTATCACCTCAATCGCCCTGTCAAACTCGTCTTGCATCGTATGGATGATATGCAAATGACGGGCAAGCGGAATCCTTATGTCTCGGATTATAAAATTGGCTTGGATGAAAACTATAAAATATTGGCTTATGCCGCCACCTATCACCAAAACGCAGGAGCCGCAGCCGATCTTTCCCCAGCCATTATGGAGCGTACCCTTTTTCACTCCACCAATTCCTATTTTGTCCCGAATGTCACCGCTACCGCCTACAGTTGCCGCACACATACCCCACCAAATACCGCTTTTAGAGGATTTGGCGGACCACAAGCCATGTTTGTCATCGAAGCAGCGATTCACCATGCAGCTACATCCTTAAACATAGATGCTCGAATCATTCAAGAAAAAAATCTATTACACGAAAAAGCAGAATTCCCTTATGGTCAATTGACCGAAGGCTGTGAGGCGGAATCTTGTTGGCAGGATGCCTTAGAACGCTATGATTTCCAGAGCCTCAAAGCAGATGTTGATGCTTTTAATGCCAATAATCGTTACCTCAAAAAAGGCATTGCTTTGATGCCGATTTGCTTCGGAATTTCCTTTACCAATACAGGCATGAATCAAGCTCGTGCTTTGGTGCATGTCTATAGTGATGGGAGCATTGGGGTCAGTACAGGTGCGGTGGAAATGGGACAGGGGGTGAATACCAAAATGATGCAAGTAGCCGCCCAGACCTTTTCCGTTTCCCTAGATCGCATTAAAATCGAAACGACCAATACGACCCGTGTGGCCAATACCTCTCCTTCGGCAGCAAGTGCGACAGCGGATTTGAATGGTAAGGCTTTATACAATGCCTGCATACAAATTTACCGCCGCCTACAAAAAATGGCCGCTCAAAAACTAGGCATTGATGATCCCGATACCATTCAAATCAAGCAAGAACAAGTTTTTCATAAAGATCAAGCAACAGCATTAGGCTGGGAGGAATTGATTAATTATGCCTTCTGGCAACGTGCCAATCTAAGCGCAAAGGGACATTATGCCACGCCCACCATTCATTTCAATAAATCCCTAGAAAAAGGACATCCTTTTGCCTATCATGTCTATGGCACAGCAATTATTACCACAACGGTCGATTGTATTCGAGGGAGGTATACTTTTGATTCGGTCAAAATCGTCCACGACTTCGGTTCTAGTATGAATCGCATGATTGATTTGGGTCAAATAGAAGGCGGCCTCGTTCAAGGCATGGGCTGGATGACAATGGAGGACTTAATTTATGACGAAAAAGGTCGTTTGCGCTCCAATGCCTTATCTACCTATAAGATTCCTGATATTTATGCCGTCCCAGAAACAGTAGATGTCCACTTCTTAAATACAGATGGAGTCGGCGCAGACTTAGCGATTTTCCGTTCCAAAGCCGTTGGGGAGCCTCCTTTAATGTACGGCATCGGTGCCTATTTCGCCATCCTAAACGCCATTCGTGCCTTTAACCCAAACTTACCAGAAGGCATTCATTTTCATGCACCGATTACACCAGAGAAGGTTTTGGGTTTATTGTGGGGGAAATAAATAAGCCGATTACATAAAAATGAGGGAGATATAATAACAATCTCATAAAAATTTTCTATTTTTAATTTATATTGTATTACAGCCAGATGATATTTATTTGGTTGTGGATGTTTTATATTAAATAAAGTGCATGATCTATTGG
>JAHDFT010000131.1:8392-12039 GCA_020628015.1 Bacteroidota bacterium | reverse complement strand
CTATAAAAAAAGAAGCGCAAACAGTCCTAACTGCTTGCGCTTCCATATCATTTTATTTTGTTTCGTAGATTATCTGATCTACTAGAATTGACTCAATTAAAAATCAAACTTAATACCCTGTGCTAAAGGCAATTCTGCACCATAGTTAATGGTATTGGTTTGACGACGCATATAGGCTTTCCAAGAATCGGAACCTGATTCTCTACCACCACCAGTTTCTTTCTCTCCACCAAAAGCACCGCCGATTTCTGCACCAGAAGTACCGATATTTACATTCGCAATACCACAATCTGACCCTTCATGCGATAAGAATAATTCTGCTTGACGTAGATTGGTGGTCATAATTGCCGAAGATAAACCTTGTGGTACATCATTTTGTAAAGCAATTGCTTCGTCTACCGTTTTGTATTTTAACAAGTATAAGATTGGAGCAAAAGTCTCATGCTTTACAATCTCATATTGCTCGTCAACAGCGATAATACAAGGTTTCACATAGCATCCAGACTCATAACCAGCTCCTTCTAAAACACCTCCTTCTACTAATACTGTTCCACCTGAAGCCTTTGCTTTTTCTATAGCTGCATTATAATTCGCTACCGCATCTTTGTCGATTAGTGGACCGACGTGGTTATTTTGATCTAGTGGATTACCAATTCGTAATTGTCCATAAGCAGCAGTTAATTGTTGACTCACTTTATCATAAACACTTTCGTGGATGATTAATCGACGGGTGGTTGTACAACGTTGTCCACAGGTACCAACTGCACCGAATAAGGCTCCTACAGTTGTTACTTCTAGGTCAGCATGTTCTGTAACGATGATGGCATTATTTCCACCTAATTCTAGTAAAGTTTTTCCTAATCTTCCTGCAACGGTTTGGCCAACAATTCTACCCATTCTAGTAGAACCTGTAGCAGAAACGAGCGGTACCCTTTGATCAGTAGAAAGGTACTCGCCTACTCTATAGTCACCATTAACTAAACAACAGATGCCTTCAGGTAGGTTATTTTCCTTCAATACTTCCGCCATAATATTTTGACAAGCAATTGCTGAAAGTGGCGTTTTCTCTGATGGTTTCCATACACAAACATCACCACATACCCAAGCAATTGCAGCATTCCATGACCATACTGCTACAGGGAAATTGAAGGCAGAAATAATACCTACAATGCCTAGTGGATGCCATTGTTCATACATGCGGTGTTTAGGGCGTTCTGAATGGATGGTTAAGCCGTACAATTGACGAGATAAACCAACGGCAAAATCACAAATGTCAATCATCTCTTGTACTTCTCCCCAGCCTTCTTGTAAGCTTTTGCCCATTTCATAAGAAACCAATTTACCCAATGGTTCTTTATAAGCTCTCAACTTTTCTCCAAATTGTCTAACAATTTCACCACGCTTAGGCGCAGGAACCATTCGCCATACTTTAAATGCTGCTGCGGCTTTATCCATTACCGCATCATAATCAGCTCGATTAGCTGCAAAAGTTTTACCGATTAAGGCTCCGTCTACAGGAGAATAAGAAGCAATTTCTTCCCCTTCTCCATTTGACCATTCTTGACCAGTAGATACACCTGCATTGACTTCTTTTAAACCTAATGCTGCTAAAAAGCTAGTATCAATTAATGATTCTGTTGTTGTCATGATTTGAGATATGATTTTAATAATTATTTATGTAGTCAGTATCAGTAGGAAACTGATTTTTGAAAAATTTTGGTAAAAAATAAAAAGCCACAAACCGTTCCAGTACTTCAACACCAGTATTTAAAAGCATTAGTTCGCTTTTCAATTGGTGTCTTTTCGTGTAGTTTGTGGCTCTTTGATAGCATAGTTAATGATTTTACTCATTCCCTAATTCTAATTGCTATCAAGATTCATTAGTATTTATCAACGTATTCTCGATCTCGTCGTTTCTTGCTTTCCATACGCTCTAATTCTTCTTTATTACCAACGACAAGATTTCTGAATTCTTTTCTTCCTGTACCTGCTGGAATCAAGTGTCCAACAATTACATTTTCCTTCAATCCGTTGAGGAAATCGACTTTAGCAGCGATAGAAGCTTTACTCAGTACCTTCGTCGTTTCTTGGAAGGATGCCGCAGAAATCCAGCTATCTGTACCAAGTGATGCTTTGGTAATACCTTGCAACATTGGCTTAGATGTAGCTGAAATTGCTGGACGATCTTCTACCAAGCTCAAGTCATTTCTTCTAAGGTAAGAATTTTCTTCTCTCAACTCTCTTAAAGAAACCATTTGTCCAACTCTCAACTTCTTGGAATCTCCTGCCTCTACGACAATACGCTTATCGTAAATGCGGTCATTTTCCTGCATGAATTGGTATTTCTCTACTGGCATTCTTTCCATGAATCGAGTATCCCCTGGATCAAGCACTTGCACTTTACGCATCATTTGTCTTACAATCACCTCAATATGCTTATCATTAATCTTCACCCCTTGTAGACGGTAAACCTCTTGTACCTCATTAACGATATATTCTTGAACCGCAAAAGTACCTTTGATATTCAAAATATCGGCTGGGGTAATGGCTCCATCAGAAAGTGGTGTACCAGCTCTTACAAAGTCATTCTCTTGAACTAGAATGTGCTTAGACAATGGCACCATATACTTTCTGCGTTGTCCATCTTTAGAAGTAATTAAGATTTCTCTATTACCTCTCTTAATCTTACCAAAAGATACTGCCCCATCTATTTCAGAAACAACAGCTGGATTGGAAGGATTTCTTGCCTCGAATAACTCTGTTACCCTCGGCAGACCACCCGTAATATCTCGAACCTTACCCAAGATACGTGGAATCTTAACCAATACCTGCCCTTTGAAAAGCATGTCTCCTTCTTCTACATTAATGTGCGAACCTACTGGAACGTTATAAGAACGTAGGATTTCTCCGCTAAGATCGGTTACTTTGATCGAAGGAATCTTTGTTTTATCCCTTGTTTCAATGATTACTTTCTCTTTAAATCCTGTTTGCTCATCCGCTTCTTCTCGGAAAGTAATACCTTCAATAATATTTTCGAAGAGTACTTGACCTGCAAACTCAGAAACGATTACTGCATTATATGGATCCCATTCACAAATCAAATCTCCTTTCTTAATCGTCTGCTTATCTTTGATAAATATTTCTGCTCCATAAGGCGCATTATTACTTACCAACTGACGACCCGTTTTAGGATCAATAATCCGAATTTCCCCTGTACGTCCTAATACTGTTTCCTTGCGTTTACCTTCCTCATTGATGTGAATTACTGTACGAACCGCATCAAACTCAATAATACCATCAAATTTGGCTGTTAATTGAGATTCACTCGCAACGTTAGAAGCAGTACCCCCAACGTGGAAAGTACGTAGGGTCAACTGTGTACCAGGCTCTCCAATAGATTGTGCAGCAATAATTCCTACTGCATCACCTACCTGTGCTACTCGGTTATACGCCAAGTTTCGTCCGTAGCATTTGACACATACCCCTTTAGGCATTTCACAAGTTAATACAGATCGAATTTCTACTTCTTCAATACCTGTTTCTTGGTCAATTCTTTCTGCTAGTTGTTCATTGATCATTCCACCAGCAGGAACAATTAACTCATCATTAGCAGGATCGAAGATGTCATGTAAACTTACTCTACCTAA
>JAHDFT010000131.1:0-8292 GCA_020628015.1 Bacteroidota bacterium | reverse complement strand
GGTTTTGCCATCAATCCACGAAGTCCAGCTAACTGTCGAATCTGCTCTTTTGATCCCCTTGCACCAGAGTGGTACATCATATATACTGAATTGAAACCTTGTCTATCAGTAGCCAATCCATTCATCAAACGCTCACTAATCTTAGTACTCAAACGTGTCCAAACGTCAATGACCTGGTTGTATCGCTCATTATTGGTGATCAATCCCATTTCGTAGTTCATCAAGATGTCATCTACTTGTCCTTGTGATTCTGCAACCATATCATCTTTACCAACTGGGTCAACTAAATCGTGTAAACTAAAGGATAATCCACCTTTAAATGACCATTGGAAACCAATCTGTTTAATATCATCTAAGAAAATAACAGTTTGGCGAATACCTACAATTTTGATGATTCGTCCAATAATTTTCTTTAATGCTTTTTTAGATAAAAGGTCATTTACAAATCCTACTTCTTCAGGAACAACTTCATTGAAAATGACTCGACCAGCAGAAGTTTCTATCAACTCTTTCTTTAAACTACCATCAGGTTGACGTATAGTAGCTTTTACTTTAATAATGGCATTCAAATCTATGACACCTTCATTGTAAGCAATGATTACATCCTCTGCACCATAGAAGCGCATTCCTTCCCCTTTAACTTTGTCTTCTTCTGTGCTTTTCTTGAGCTTAGTGATATAATAAAGTCCCAATACCATATCCTGAGAAGGTAGTGCGATTGGTGTACCACTTTGTGGATTCAAGATATTGTGAGAAGATAGCATCAACATTTGTGCTTCTAATACTGCTTTATTACTCAATGGAACGTGAACTGCCATTTGGTCACCATCAAAATCGGCGTTGAATGCTGTACAAACCAATGGGTGCAATCTAATCGCTTTTCCTTCTACCAATTTAGGTTGGAATGCTTGGATAGATAACCTGTGGAGTGTAGGGGCACGGTTAAGCATGATTGGATGCCCTTTGAGGATGTATTCCAAAATATCCCAGATAACAGGATCTTTTCGGTCTACAATTTTCTTAGCAGATTTTACCGTCTTCACAATTCCTCGCTCCATCAATTTACGAATGATGAAAGGCTTGAAAAGCTCGGCTGCCATTCCTTTAGGTAATCCACACTCATGCATCTTCAAATTAGGACCAACAACGATTACCGAACGTCCAGAATAATCCACCCTTTTTCCAAGTAGGTTCTGACGGAAACGCCCTTGCTTACCTTTCAATACATCACTCAAAGATTTAAGTGGTCGTCCTCCCTCAGCTTTTACAGCATTGGATTTACGGGAGTTATCAAATAACGAATCCACCGCTTCTTGTAACATCCTTTTCTCATTCCTCAAGATCACCTCTGGAGCCTTAATTTCGATAAGCCTTTTTAGTCGGTTATTCCTAATAATTACTCGCCTATATAAGTCATTCAAATCAGAACTAGCAAAACGACCACCATCCAATGGAACTAATGGGCGTAATTCTGGTGGAATGACTGGCAGATATTGAACAATCATCCATTCTGGCTTATTATCTCTACGACCATTTGCATCTCTAAATGCCTCTACTACCCCTAGTCGCTTTAAAGCCTCTGCTTTTCTCTGTTGAGAGTTTTCAGTTGCCGCCTGATGTCTTAATTGATAAGCCAATTCATCCAACTGGATTCTTGCTAATAACTCTCTTACCGCATCCGCCCCCATTTTGGCAATGAATTTCTGAGGATCTTCATCTGGAAGCATTTGATTTTCTCTAGGAAGCGCATCCAAGTAATCTAAATACTCTTCCTCTGTAATCAAGTCTAAGTAATTCAACTGTTCTCCTAATACCCCAGACTGTATCACTACATATCTTTCATAGTAAATAATACTCTCTAGTTTCTTAGAAGATAAACCTAACAAATATCCAATCTTGTTAGGTAAAGATTTAAAATACCAAATATGTACAACAGGAACAACCAATTTGATATGTCCCATTCGCTCTCTACGTACCTTTTTCTCTGTTACTTCTACTCCACAACGATCACAAACGATTCCTTTATAACGAATACGCTTGTACTTACCACAGTAACATTCGTAATCTTTTACAGGACCAAAAATACGCTCACAGAACAAACCATCTCTTTCTGGCTTATAGGTTCTGTAATTGATCGTTTCTGGTTTCAACACCTCTCCGAAAGAACGTTCAAGAATGGTGTCAGGAGAAGATAAACAAATGGTGATTGTGGTAAAATCACTCTTAATTTGTGGTGTCTTTTTATTGAAAGGAGGCATATATTTTCCTTTGATAAATGATTATTAAATAGATTGAGAAGTATAATGGTCAATACTGTATCTTACACTTCTATTTGAGGTATATTGAGGATAAACTTATTTTGTTTCAGCAATATACCTCATTTTCCTAGCCTACCATTATTCAAAAATCAAATCTAATGCAAGTCCACGCAGCTCGTGCAACAATACATTGAATGATTCTGGTATATTCGGTTTTGGCAAAGTATCTCCTTTCACAATAGCCTCATAAGCTTTCGCTCTACCTACAATATCATCTGACTTGATGGTCAATAATTCTTGTAGGATATGTGCTGCACCAAATGCCTCTAATGCCCAAACCTCCATCTCTCCAAAACGCTGCCCTCCAAATTGTGCCTTACCACCTAATGGTTGCTGTGTAATTAGCGAGTAAGGACCAATAGAACGAGCGTGCATCTTATCATCAACCATGTGTGCCAATTTCAACATGTAGATAATACCTACAGTAGCTGGCTGATGGAATCTTTCTCCTGTCAAACCGTTGTATAGGTGCGTTTGTCCAAGAGAAGGTAATCCCGCCCTTTTAATCTCATCTTCAATTTCGTGAATCGTTGGTCCGTCAAAAATTGGGCAAGCATATTTTTTACCCAACTGCTCACCAGCCCAACCTAATACCGTTTCATAAATCTGTCCAATATTCATCCGAGAAGGTACCCCTAATGGATTCAATACGATATCCATTGGTGTTCCATCCTCCAAGAATGGCATATCTTCAGAACGTACAATTCTTGCTACAATACCCTTGTTACCATGACGACCTGCTAATTTATCACCTACTTTTAGCTTACGTTTTTTAGCCAAATAGACTTTAGCTTTTTTCAGTACACCAGCAGGTAACTCATCCCCAACACTAATATTGAATTTTTCTCTTTTATAGCGGCCTAATTCCTCATTTACCTTGATATTGAAGTTGTGTAATAACATTTTTACATGCCCATTCAACTCTTCATCATCTACCCAACCGCTTGCCTTCACCTCACCATAATCTAAATCACTTAAAATTCTTCTAGAGAACTTAACCCCTTGTGGCACCACTTCTTCTCCATATACATTAATTACCCCAGCGGAAATACAACTCTCTAATAATTTAGCTAGTTTATCCAGTAATATATCCTGTAACTTCTCAATCATCTGATCATGCTCCTTCTCCAATCCACTTAGTAAGTCTTTCTCTTGTGCTTTACTTTCTTTGGTTTTCTTTACTCTTGCGAATAATTGCTTACCAATAACTACTCCTCTAGCAGAAGGTGGTAATTTCAAAGAAGCATCTTTCACATCCCCTGCTTTATCACCAAAAATCGCACGTAATAATTTTTCCTCTGGTGTTGGATCAGATTCTCCTTTAGGAGTAATTTTTCCAATCAGAATATCCCCTTCCTTAACATGAGCTCCAATACGGATAATACCGTTTTCATCTAGATCTTTAGTGGCATCTTCACTCACATTAGGAATATCATTGGTCAACTCCTCTTCTCCTAATTTGGTATCTCTAACTTCCATATCAAAATCTTCGATATGAAGAGAAGTAAATAAGTCTTCCCGTACTACCCTTTCAGAAAGTACGATTGCATCCTCAAAGTTATATCCTTGCCAAGGCATGAAAGCTACTTTCAGATTACGTCCTAAAGCTAACTCCCCATCATCTGTTGCATACCCTTCACATAAGGTTTGACCAGGTACTACTTGATCTCCTTTACGCACAATCGGTTTCAGATTGACACAAGTACCCTGATTGGTTCGCTTAAACTTAGTTAGTTTGTAGGTTTTTACATCATTCTCAAAACTGATCAAATCCTCAATAGCAGTTCTTTCATATCGAATGGCAATCTCTTTCGCATCTACATACTCCACTATACCATACCCTTCTGCATTCAATAACATTCTGGAATCTTGTGCAACCTTAGCTTCCAAACCTGTACCTACAATAGGTGAATCTGGACGCAATAAAGGAACGGCTTGCCGCTGCATGTTTGATCCCATCAAAGCCCGGTTCGCATCATCATTTTCAAGGAAAGGAATTAGAGAAGCCGAAACCCCTACAATTTGGTTAGAGGCAACATCTAAGTATTGTAAATCATCGGAAGGTAAAACAGGGAAATCACCCTGATGCCTTGCTTTCAGTCGATCACTTCTAAATTCACCTGAATTCAAATTCACATCAGGAGTTGCCTGTCCAATAATTTTATCATCCTCTTCTTCTGCCGATAAATAATGGACATCTTCCGATTCTAATAAAAGCTTACCATCCGTCACCTTTCGATAAGGAGTCTCTAAGAAACCCATTTTATTCACCTTTGCATGGACACAAAGTGTTGAAATCAATCCAATGTTTGGCCCTTCTGGTGTTTCAATAGTACATAGACGACCATAGTGAGAATAGTGTACATCCCTTACCTCGAAACCCGCTCGCTCTCTGGAAAGACCTCCAGGACCAAGTGCAGAAATTCTTCTTTTGTGTGTAATTTCTGATAGTGGATTCGTTTGATCCAAGAACTGAGATAACTGACTTGTTCCAAAGAAAGAATTAATAACCGAAGAAAGCGTTCTAGCATTTATCAGATCAATTGGGGTAAATACCTCATTATCTCTTACATTCATCCGCTCTCGAATGGTACGTGCCATTCTTGCTAAACCAACGCTAAACTGTCCGTATAACTGCTCTCCTACTGTTCTTACACGTCGATTACTAAGGTGGTCAATATCATCTATCTCTGCTTTTTGATTACTTAACATAATCAAGTAATTGACCATATTGATGATATCCTCCTTAGTCAACACTCTTACGTCCATATCAATATCAAGCTTGAGCTTTTTATTGATTTTATAACGCCCTACCTCCCCTAAGTCATATCTTTTGTCAGAAAAGAACAATTTGTCAATAATACCTCTTGCAGTTTCTTCATCTGGTGGATCAGAACCTCTTAATTGGCGGTAAATATGTTGAACCGCTTCTAGTTCTGAGTTGGAGGTATCTTTTTGTAAAGTATTGTAAATAATAACAAAATCTGAAGAACGCTCTTCTTTTTGAAGCACGATGGTTGATACTTCCGTTTCCAAAATATCAATCAGATTATCTTCCTCAAGAATGGTATCTCTTTCTAAAATAACCTCATTCCGCTCAATGGAAACAACTTCGCCTGTATCTTCATCCACAAAGTCTTCAATCCATGTTTTCAGAACTCTCGCAGCTAGTCTTCGTCCAATGTGTAGATGTAAGCTATCTTTAGATACTTCAACTTCATCAGCTAAGTCAAAAAGCTCTAAGATGGCTTTATCGGTATCATACCCGATAGCTCGTAATAGCGTAGTTACTGGGAATTTCTTCTTTCGATCAATGTATGCATACATGACATTATTAATGTCCGTAGCAAACTCTATCCAAGCTCCTTTAAATGGAATGACCCTAGCAGAGTAAATCTTTGTTCCATTTGGATGTAAACTTTGGCTAAAAAACACCCCAGGCGAACGATGTAATTGAGATACAACAATACGTTCGGCTCCATTGACGACAAACGTCCCCTTTGGAGTCATATAAGGGATATTTCCTAGAAAAACCTCCTGTTCGATTGTTTGGAAATCCACATGCTCTTCATCGTTACAAGACAAACGCATTTTTGCTTTTAAAGGCACATTATACGTTAGTCCACGTTCCATACACTCTTCTATAGAATAGCGTGGTGGATCAATGTGATAATCCAAAAATTCCAATACAAAAATATTTCTAGCATCGGTGATTGGAAAATTTTCCTGAAATACCTTATGCAGCCCTTCCGTTTCTCGCTCATCAGGAGTCGTTTCCAGCTGAAAAAATTCTTGAAAGGACGCAAGTTGAATTTCTAATAAATCTGGATAAGCGTGTGTTCGCCGAATTTTACCGAAGTTTTGCCTTCGGGTTTGCATGTCTGGTAATAGTGCCATATGAGAGCAAAATTATTTGGAGGATGAAACGAAATTTCAAAATGAAAGTTTCTTGGAAGCTATCTAATAATCTATACTAGGACTAGTGTTAAATAAGCGGTAAAAGATTATACTTCATCTATTCCTATATACAAATAACTGATAGCAGTTTAGTTATTGTATCTGAATTATCTAAAGTCTGATTAACATTATAAGTTAAGTATTAACTTAGCTTTTGGATTATTCTATTATGTATTATGATTGAAGTATTATTTTTTACTTTTAACAATACTTAAAAATAACCCTTTGAACTTTAGACACCTTATCAAATAAGCAATAACATTTTATAACTACAGGAAAGAAATCAAAAAATATCTAAATTGATATGCTTGCTTGTATAATTTTATTGGCATTTCTTGACAATACTTTGTAAATTTGTAAGAGAGCTGTATTTCTTTTTATTTTAATCACACATCAAACCAATTGACTCACTTTTCATCAAAACCTCTATTCCACTTCTAAGCAACCTTCTGTAAGATACAGAAGTCTTCAAAAAACATTGATGTATTTTGGGATCAAATTCTAATAAAATAAAAAGCAAACAGTTCCACTCAGAATACACACTCTAAAGTATGCTTCAACATTTTTTAGTACAATAAATATACTGTACTGGACGATATAGTACTACACTATCTTGAAAACTGGGAATATATATGCCCTGAGACAAGATAAAGCAATACACTAATATTCCTTTATCTATTCCAATCAACAACCTACCAACAAAATAATAAACAGCTAATTTATCTATTATGACCTCTACAAGCCTTTATAGTTCCCCTATAAAGACAAAAATCCCAGCACTTTATCGTGATAATTCACGAAAGTGAAAGGTTAAAAATTCTTGTATGTTATTAAATGATAACTCGTAGCACCGAAATTTTGAAAGTGTTTTACAATTTCTTTAGCTACTAGTAACAAGCAAAAAATAAGTATTCATTTTAGTTTGGGTAATTTAGAGCTATATAACAATTTAGAGGATATTCTTTGTGATACAGTTCCAAATTTAAACAACAAAAATTAATTTTTACTGTTACTTAGTAATGGCAAAATATATATTTGATACTATATGATAGAATACTTATTTTTTTCATATTCTATCTACTTTTACCACTAATAATTAGCAAGGAAAGAGGGATATATTAAACTACAAAACCTATAAATATCCACTTTTTGCTCATTCCTCTTTATACACAAAACAGCAATTGACTGATAGCAGTAATTTTTTTAATTAGTCGTTTTTCAACATTGCTAATTAATCTTTTTTTCTCATCTACAGAGGTTTAAGAAATTTGAGCTATCAAACAATTGCTGTTTGTATAAAAATCATTTGACTTTAATTACAACATAAAACTTTATGCTCAGTCATAAATTACTATCAAACTTTTTACTCGAAGTAATAAAATACACTAATTAACACTTCAAGTAAATATAAGCATACAACTTTAATACACTTATATTTTTGATCTAAGATTATTAAATCAGTAAAACAGAAATATTTAGTTATTACTTCAATTCTACTTCTGCACCAGCTTCCTCTAACTGTGCCTTAACATCTTCTGCTTCTGCCTTTGGAATACCTTCCTTAATTGGGCTAGGAGCATTATCTACAAGAGCTTTAGCATCCTTAAGACCTAATCCAGTAATACCTCTAACTGCTTTTACAACATTCAATTTCTTACCACCTGGAGCCTTTAAGATTACATCAAACTCCGTTTTTTCTTCAGCAGCTTCTCCACCGCCGCCACCGCCACCAGCAACCATAACAGGTGCTGCTGCTGCAGGCTCGATACCATAATCGTCTTTCAATATATCAGCCAAGTCTTTTACTTCCTTAACAGTAAGATTGACTAATTGTTCCGCAAATGCTTTTAAATCCGCCATCGTTATTTTATTTATGATTTATTTTTATTATTTTATTTTTGGATTTAGTTTCCCCGTACTGTGGAAGCGATAATGAATATTTTCATTAAACAGTAGAAACTAAATTGAAGTTGATCTATTCAAGAATATAATGAAAAGATAAAACTTAGTATTTTAG
>JAHDFT010000130.1 GCA_020628015.1 Bacteroidota bacterium | reverse complement strand
CATAATGAATTTTTGATCCATTATGTTTGTTTTGCATGTAATGAGTTATTGCAGCTAATCCTTCATTCACTTTGGGTCTTTGAGTATCTAGTTTTAACAACTTTCTTATCTCAGAATATTTTACAGCTTTTTTTCTCATTTAATTTTCAATTTTTCTTCCTGAATTGTTTTTACTCTTGACTTTATTTAAAGCCACAAGATACAGATTTTGTTCTACAAATAATTTGTTTTTTAGAATTACCCTATTCATTTTTTGTTCTTTATCTTAGATAAAAAGAACAAACTGTTATGTGCAAGGGAAATAATAAATAATTTCCAATCAAATTTATGTCTCCCTAACATTCACTTACCCAAAAAAAACAATCTTAATCCCCCACCTTTACCACGATGTTCTTATCTTTGGAACGACTTTAGAAAAACTATACTAAACACAATAGATAGTTCAAGCAAAAAAACAAACCATGTTCAGAGACTTCTTCCTCCTGCTCAAAGCCGAAGGCATTCCCGTTACCCTCAAAGAATACCTCACTTTACTAGAAGCACTCGATAAAAAGGTCGTACAATATAGTGTAGATGACTTTTACTATGTCAGTCGGGCGATTTTGGTGAAGCATGAGAAATTTTTAGATCGTTATGACATGCTTTTTGGACATTATTTCAAGGGATTGGACTATATTCCCGTCGAACAAATGTTTCACATTCCTCCCGAATGGCTCGATCAAGATAAATGGGCGCAATTGTCGGAGGCGGAAAAGGCTTTGATCGAGGCAATGGGCGGATTGGATGCCTTGCGAGAGCGATTTGAGGAATTGCTTCGAGAGCAAAAAGAACGTCATGAAGGAGGGAATAAGTGGATTGGAACGATGGGGAAATCTCCTTTTGGAGCGAATGGCTATAATCCTGAAGGCTTTCGCATTGGACAGCAGGGGAGTAAGCATCGACGGGCGGTGAAGGTTTGGGATAAACGTACTTTCCGCAATTTGGATGATAATGTTGAACTCAATACCCGTAATTTGAAAATGGCTTTGAAGCGATTGCGAGTATTCACCAGAGAAGGCAGCCCCGAAGAACTTGACATCGACGAAACCATCAATAATACCTGTAAAAATGCAGGCATCCTAGACCTCGAAATTGTTCCTTCTAAGGAAAATCGGGTAAAAGTATTACTGTTCCTAGATGCTGGCGGAAGTATGGATGATCATGTAGAACTGTGTACACGCCTATTTTCTGCGGCAAAATATGAATTCAAAAATATGGAGTTCTTTTATTTCCACAATTGCCTCTATGAAAAGGTGTGGAAAGACAATGTGCGTCGCTTTCACGATTTTACCCCCACCTTAGAAGTCTTCCATAAATACAATAGCGATTATAAGGTGATCGTCGTAGGAGATGCCTATATGTCTCCCTACGAAGTCCTTTATGCAGGCGGAAGTGTGGAGCATTATAATGATGAAGCAGGATTGGTTTGGCTCCAACGCCTCAAAGAGCAATTCCCCTACATCGTTTGGCTCAATCCCATTCCAGAACATCATTGGAATTATTCTGAATCCATCAAAATTATTGAAGATACCTTCAAAGAACGGATGTTTCCTTTAACTATTGGTGGTTTGGAAAAAGCCATGAAAGCCTTAAAGCATAAAATATAATAAGAAAAACAAACAATGGAATTATTCAACATCATCACCATACTCGTCGTCGTATCAGCCGCCTTTGCCTACATCAATGTACGCTTTGTCAAGCTGCCCTACACCATTGGAGCGATGGTCATTACCATCATTATGAGTCTAGTCCTAACCGCACTCGGTTGGCTCGACTCCTCTCTCACCAATCCACTCAAAGACTTAATCTCCCAGATTGACTTTGGGACATTATTGCTAGAGGTCATGTTAAGTTTCCTCCTATTTGCAGGAGCCTTACATACCAATTTCGATCAATTAAAAGTACAACGCTGGCCCATACTCTCTTTTGCAACCTTTGGTGTATTAATTTCCACTTTTCTAGTAGGAGGACTAACCTACGGATTACTCGGTTTACTAGGCATTCAAGCCGAATTTATCCATTGTCTCCTCTTTGGAGCCTTAATTTCCCCAACTGATCCGATTGCAGTACTAGGGATACTCAAAAAGGTAGGCGTTCCTAAGAAATTAGAGACCAAAATCGTAGGAGAATCACTATTCAATGATGGGGTAGGGGTCGTCGTATTCCTCACCATCTTCACCATTGCCCAAACAGGCTTAGAAAATGTCACCGCCAAAGAAATAGGCTTATTGATGATAGAAGAAGTGGGCGGAGGGATTGTACTAGGACTATTAATGGGCTACCTTGCTTTTAGATTGCTCAAAAGCATTGATGATTATAGTGTGGAGGTTTTAATTACCTTGGCAATTGTCATGGGAGGTTATCTCCTTGCTCAAAGTCTTCATTTCTCAGGTCCTTTAGCAGTCGTCGTGGCAGGTTTAATCGTTGGGCATGATACCGTTCGAGGAACTTCCATGTCAGATTTAACCGAATTATACGTAGATAAATTCTGGGAAACCATAGATGCTTTATTGAATGGCATCCTGTTCGTATTGATCGGGCTAGAAATTCTAATTCTTCCTTTTGAAATGACTTATATCATTGCAGGTTTATTATTGATTCCTGTAACCTTATTCGCTCGTTTTGTTGCTTTATCTTTACCCATCAAAATATTCAAAGAAAAACTCAATTTTGTCCCCAATACTAATTTAATGATGACTTGGGGTGGTTTGCGAGGTGGTATTTCCATCGCCTTAGCCCTTTCTTTAACCGATGTCATGAGTCGAGACCTATTCTTAACCGTTACCTATGTTGTTGTCATCTTTTCCATAGTTGTACAAGGTTTATCCATTGGAAAAGTAGCGAATAAATTGATTGGTGGACATAAGGAGGAAGCAACTACTGGACATGGACATTAATTGACAGCCAAACCCGAAACATCATGCAAAACAAAGGCTCATTTATTGTAGTACTATTGATGTGCTGTTTGCTAACAGCAGTCTCCTTTTTGTATTATCCTAAATGGCAGCAAAAACATACAGAAGCAACGATTAGCTGGGATGTTTCGGGTTATTATCTCTATTTACCAGCCCTATTTATCTACAAAGATTTAAAAAAATGTGCCTTTTTCCCTCCATTAATCGAAAAATACAAACCATCCTCTGATTTTCAACAGGCATTTAAGCATAAAGAAAGTGGGAATTATGTAATGAAATATTCACTAGGACAAGCGGTACAATACAGTCCATTTTTTGCGATTGCTCATCTTTATGCCTCCACAAGCCCAAAATATGAAGCAGATGGCTTTTCCTTTCCTTATCAGTTGATGATTAGTATCGGTAGCTTACTAGTCGCTTTTTTAGGTTTATTTTACCTTCGTAAATCCCTTTTATTCTATTTTGAAGATGGCATCGTAGCAGCCACTATCGTCTGTATTGTCTTAGGTTCCAATTATTTAGATTATACCGCCATCAATGGAGCCATGACCCACAATAACCTCTTTACCATCTACTGCCTACTGCTCTATAATACCATCCGTTTTTATCAAAAAATGAGCTGGGAACGAGCCATCATTATCGGTACTTTAATCGGTTTAGCTGCCCTAACTAGACCGACAGAAATCATTTCCTGCCTTATACCTATTTTATGGGGAACCAATCTTTTATCAAAAGCGGCCATAAAGGAACGCCTAAGTTTATTATGGACACATAGTAGTAAAATGATAATCGCCATAGTCGTTTGTTTACTTATCGGCAGTTTACAGCTAATTTACTGGAAATATGCGACAGGGGATTGGATTGTATATAGTTATGAAAATCAAGGATTTACTTGGTTACGACCTCATTTATACAATGGCTTTTTGAGCTATAGGAGTGGTTGGTTGGTCTATTCACCAATGATGCTTTTTTCCTTATTAGGTTTTATCCCTTTAATGAAAAATAAGCGGATAATTGGTGCTACTTGCTTATTCTTTGCTGCTTTATTTATTTACATCACTTTTGCTTGGGATATTTGGTGGTATGGAGGTAGTCTCGGACAACGAGCAATGGTACAAGCTTATCCAATATTGGCATTTCCTTTTGCAGCTTTTATACAATGGATAGTACAGCGATTAACTTGGCAAAAATATTGCTTTGTAGGTGTTTGTACCTTATTCATCTACTATAATTTTTGGTTGACCCACCAAGCACATCGAGGCGGTTTATTGCGTCCAGGAATGATGACGGGTGCTTATTTCTGGAAAATACTACTTCGATACGACTATCAGGAAGAACATCAAAAACTCCTAGATACCAATGAGCTTTTTGAAGGAGAACCAAAGGAGATCAAGACCATTTATTGGAATGACTTTGAACAAGATACCAGTTTGACAAACTGTGGTAAAGCTCCGATTCAAGGACAAAGATCGCTTTGTTTATCTGCAAGCATTCAAGATTCTAGCATTTACTATGTCAAAAAACTGCCTAAAAACGCAGAATGGATAAGAGCAAGTGCGAATTTTAGATATGAACAAAAGGAATGGGATGTATGGCGGATGGCTCAATTTAGAGTCTATTTTTATAAGGGAGACAAACGCATCAAAAAGAAGATTATGCGTATTTATCGCTTTTTACATGACAACCAACCGCATCGACTTCATTTTGATGTCAAATATCCCAAATCGGATTTTGATAAATTAGGTATACAGTTTTTGAATATGAAAGGTAACAAAACATTGTTGATTGATGAGCTAAAAGTAGAGGTATTTAAGGACTAATAATTCGGAATATCATGAGGTATGTATGGATTAATTGACGATTTTTTGTTAATTTTACAAGAACTTTTATTATTTTTGCACCCCAAAAGTAAAATAATTCAATGTCTTCTCAAATAATGCTCTTGGGAGGGTCTACCTCTCAATATCTGGCTGAAGGGATTACCAAAATTCATGATATTCCCTTAATCCAAGTTGATTTAGCCAAATTTAGTGATGGGGAAATGCAGCCCATCATTTTGGAATCTATCAGAGGAGCTTTTATTTTCATCATTCAATCTACAAATGCACCTGCAGATAATATGATGGAATTATTACTGACGATTGATGCCGCACGAAGGGCATCAGCACAGTATATCACCGCTGTAATTCCTTATTTTGGCTATGCTAGACAGGATCGAAAAGATCAGCCTCGTGTGCCTATCGCTGCCAAATTAATGGCGAATCTATTGACAACTGCAGGAGCTAACCGAATCATTACAATGGATCTACATGCTCCGCAAATTCAAGGATTTTTCGATATCCCTTTAGATCACTTAGATTCAACAGCCATTTTTATTCCTTATGTCAAAAAATTGGGATTAACCAACTTTATTTTCGCAGCTCCTGATGTAAGTAGTACTAAGCGAACCAGAAGCTTTGCGAAATATTTTGATGTGGATATTGTCATTTGTGACAAACGTAGGGAAAAAGCGAATGAAGTTGCAGGGGTAACGTTAATTGGTGATGTGAAAGGGAAAGATGTTATTTTAGTAGATGACATTATTGATACAGGAGGGACTTTGTGTAGTGCGGCACAGGTCATTATGGATAGTGGGGCTAAAAGTGTACGAGCTATCTGTACACATCCAGTATTATCTGGACCTGTTTATGAAAGACTAGAAAAGTCAGCACTCAAAGAGGTGGTGGTTTGTGATACCATCCCAATCACAAAAACAAGTCCTAAACTAAAAGTTTTATCTGTTAAAGACTTGTTTGCAACAGCAATCAAACGAGTACATGAATATCGTTCTATTAGTTCTTTATTTGCTCAGTAGTTAGTAATAAAAAGAACAGACTTGAAAAAAATAACTTTAAAATATAATTGTGATGAAAACAATAACCATCGAAGGAGCAGTTAGAAAAGAACTAGGAAAAAAGGCAACAAAGGCTGTTCGCAATCAAGGACATGTGCCTGGAGTGATTTATGGAGGAGAAAATGTGGTTCACTTTTCTGCACCTACAAGAGACTTTAGACCTGCTGTATATACACCAGACTTCCAAAAGGTAGACATCGTTTTAGATGGTCAAACTTACTCTACTATTATCAAAGATTTACAATTCCATCCTGTAAAAGATACACTTTTACACATGGATTTCCAGCAATTAGTACCTGGTAAAAAGGTAATTGCAGAGGTACCTATTCGCTTAGAAGGATTGGCAACTGGGGTAAAAGCAGGGGGTAAATTGATGACTAAGATGAGAAAAATCAAAATCAAAACGGATCCTGAAAATCTAAAAGCAGAAATCAAAGTAGATGTAAGTGATTTGGAACTTGGAAAATCAGTAAGGGTAAAAGATATTGATTATCCAGATGCTGAATTTTTGAGTTCACCAGCTACGCCAATTGCTTCTGTAGAAATTACCAGAGCATTACGTGCTGCTCAAGCTGCTGCTGCTAAAGATGCATAATATTGATAATAATTGTAATGATTGTCTTTATTAGAAATTAAAATCAATGAAAAGCCATTAACTTATAAGCTAAGTTAATGGCTTTTTTACTATAATCTTACTATTTTATTATGAGCTATTTAATCGTTGGCCTAGGAAATATCGGTAGTCAATATGACCATACTCGACATAATGTAGGTTTTGATGTAGTAGATGCCCTAGCTGCTAAGAAAGAAGCACCATTTGAATTGAAGCGATTGGCTTTCTTTACCACTTTTCGGCATAAATCAAAAAAAGTGTCACTCATCAAGCCAACAACCTATATGAATTTGAGTGGTAAGGCAGTACGTTATTGGATGCAACTACTCAAAATAAAGCAAGATAATTTGCTCATAGTTGTAGATGATAAAGATTTGCCTTTTTGTAAGTTAAGATTGAAGCTCAAAGGAAATGATGGAGGGCATAATGGGTTGAAAGATATTACCGCTACATTAGGGAATAAAAATTACAGTCGTCTAAGATTTGGGATTGGAAATAACTTTCCTAGAGGGAAACAAGTTGAGTTTGTGCTAGGAAAATGGACAACAGATGAAGCCGCAGAATTACCTAATGGCATTGATAAAGCCTGTGAAATGATAGAAAGTTTTGTGTCCATTGGACCAGAGCGAACAATGAATTTTTTTAATTAAAAAATCCTATAATTATTATTGCTGTAGAGCCACATCACAATGTGACTCTATAACAATAATAATTACAGGATTCTGATTTTGTACTTATTTATAATTTATCAATTATATTTTAGGAATCTCCTTCACTTATCTCTCTCATCACCACCTGAATCACCAAACGATTCTGATAAGGCATAATCGCCCCTGTTGCCTCTACTGTCACCTTTGTTCCGTCCATACGAGTAACCGAGAACTTGCCAATTCCTTTTGGCATCGCATCCGTATAAGCCCGTTTAACCACATTCTTGGCCCTAGATCTTTCCGAAGCACTTAGAAAACTAAAAATTGTTTTTTCTCCAAATTCACTAATATCACTCATCTGTAGTAAGGCTAAAGCAGCAGGATTTATATCTAAAACCTTACCATCCTTACTATGAATCACAACAGGCGAAGGATTGAGTTTAATCAGTTGATTATAGTACATTTCACTCTTCTGAATCGCCTCCTCCGCAATCACCGTCTCTGTAATATCCCGAACAATACACATTACCTCTTCAGGATTCACAGGGGTAAGCCTTGCCTCATAAAAGTGAAACAAATCATCTTCCAAGACCTCACAAGTATGCGTTGCCTCTCGCCCTGTTTGTAGTACTTTATCTAGGGCTTCAAGTACACCCTCTGCAAAATAAATCGGTAGGGCATCTTTGATCGAATTACCCACAAAAGCAGCAGCAGGAATATAACTATCTCTACGAGCAGGAATATAATCTAGGAAAATACCTTTATGATTAAGGCGGAATAAAGTATCAGGTAACGCATTCAACAAAGCTCGCTTTGTTTGTTCACTATTGAGCAACTCAATTTCCGCTTGCTTACGTTGAGAAATATCCCGAATCGCAATCACCATACCAAATAAATTACCCTCTACATCGGTTAAAGGCAAAGCACTAAGGCTAATATAACTGCCTTGCTGTTGCCCTTGTCGAATAAGGTAAAACTCATTATTGTCAATGGTTTCCATACGTTGAATACGCAATAAAGGATTAGCCTCAGAAGATAGTGGTTTTTTACTTAATGAATCCAAAATGTTTAAAGTCTTACACCAATCTGCAAAATTATTGTGCAAATTCATTCCAGTAATTTGGTGTGCCATTTTATTCATCATAAAAAAGGTACCTTCCATATCTATAGCAAAAAGCCCATCAGACATGCTATTCAAAACACTCTCTAAGATATTATTTTGACGAGCCATTTGGGTAGCCGCCATATCATTCACCTCCGCTTCTTCCCTTAAATCCATAATCGCACGCAATAGCTCTAGCCCCTGCTTCTCTAACTCTGCCGAGAGCAAATCAAGCCGTTTACGAAGCTTATGAGCATAACTGACATCTAAGAAAGTAATGACCAATCCGTTGATGGTATTTTCCGCTGTTCGATAAGGATGAAGGCGGATTTGAAACCATTGGTCATTAGAAGCAGCAATCTCTCTTTCAATCGCCTGTTGAGATTGAAGTACTTTCTGAGCATCTGCTAATAAATTAGGATAAGTTAAGTCTAAGGGAAGTTCTGCCAATGGACGACCAATAATGTCTTGATAACCAATTTTAATGTATCGCCTAATAGAATTGGTAAATTTTCTTACTCTTAAATGATCATCCAAAAATAAAGTCCCTATATCAGAGCTTTGCAATAAATTATTTAAGTCATCATTCAACTCTCCTAACTCATTGATTTTAGCCCTGTAGTTACGGTCGTTTTCTTCTGTTATTGCTTCCTCTTCAGATGGCATCTCTGTTTGCGTCCACCAACTGCCGTGTAGTGGTTCATCATAAGCATCAACAGATTTTACCGTTTCTTGCAAGGTGGCTGTTAATTGCTGAAAATCGAGCTTGATCATCCCCCAATGAGTATCTTCCTTAAAACCTTCAATCAAATGTGCTTCTAAATGTAAGGCATAATTGGATTGATTAATAGATACAGTATATTGTTGACGAATGATAGGAGAGGAAGGTGTTACATGATTATTATACAATGTAGATAAAACCCCCAATATAATACTAGAAAGATGTTGTGGAAAAACTTTCTTTATAGATTGCTTTTTATAGTGATTGGGTAAACTAAAATAAATTTGTGCATTGCCTTCTATATGTACCACTCGCTCAAATTCATCCACAAAAATGACAATTGGCAGAAAATGCTGATAAGCTAATTGCTTCAGATAAGTTGTACTATAGTCAATCTTAGGAGCTTCAGTTACATAAGTGGTGTGATGATGAGCATGATTGACAAATTGATAAGATTTATTTTTTGAAATAGAATTGCCCCACTCATTATCTAAGGCTCTTTGTTTTAAAATGATAGCAGCCATTTCATCTATAGAAAGAATGAAATCAAACTCTGTCAAATAGCTCGAAACATTATCATTTAAAGGCGTATTGGTTGCTTGATGTAAAATCATTGTACCACCAGCATCTTTAGCTACAGACATTTCTTTGATAATACTTGCCGTAACCTCTAAGGCAAGACAAATAGGTTGACTATGGTGAGCGGCTAAGGATTGCCAAAAATTACCTACAAATCCTGTATGAGAAATATTTAATTGATTATTGGGAACAATTGCTCGATCTGTTAGCATAAACTGTTGAGCAGTATTCAAACAATATACATGTGCAGGTGATAAAGTTGTAAAAGATTTTACAATTTCTATCTTTAAATGGTTTGTGCTAGTAGATAAGAGGTGTAATAGTAAAGGCTCCTCTATATAATTTTCTTCTGATTGTATCACTACAAATGCGAAATCCATTAGCATAGATTCTACTGCTCTAAAAAAATCTCCTAATGCTTGTTGTGTATTAGCAGAAATAGAAAGCGCAATTATAGGTATAGTAGCGTCTGATTTCAAAAGAAGATAGTTGAAGGTTAAGGAAATGAAGATGAACCGAACTGGTTAATAAGAAATAGTATAAAATATAAACGATTCCCAAGCAGTTTGGCTCATCATTATTGCAAAAAAATATAAAGTTTACTTAGCACCTATAAGTCGTTATTTAAAAATAGTCAATAATAAATTTACCCAATCAATATGAGATGTTCAATTACTTTGACCGAATTTATTATTGTTCCGTTATTTACCACAAAAATATAACCAGTTATCCTTTTAAAGAAATAAAACGGGTTTATTGTGATAAAATAAAATATCCATATATATACTATTCTATTCTCCTTTTAATAACTGACTTTGTTCTGTGGCTCTTTTGGCTGGAAACCAAGAGGCAAGTAATACAATAAGGACGACTGTGCAGAATACCAATGCAAAATCACCTAAACGCATACTAATTGGATACGCATCTACTAGAAAAGAGTTGCCATCCATACGCAATAATTTGAAATGTTGCTGTGCTAGGCAAATAAGAACAGCCAAGATAATACCTATACTTGCTCCCAAAAGACCTAATAATAAACCCTCCATTAAGAAGATACGCATAATGAGCTGTTTCGTTGCTCCCATCGCTTTTAAAATGCCAATATCTCGGCTTTTTTCCAATACGATCATGGATAACGAACCAATAATATTGAAGGCAGCAACGATAAGGATAAAGGTGAGAATAAGGTAGACCACCCATTTTTCCGTTTGCATCACCTTATACAAGGCCTCATCCTGTTGATAACGATTTTTTACATGAAAGTCATCTTTATAAAGACTTTGCACTTGTTTTTGAACACTAGAAGCAGAGGCATTTTCTGCCAATGCAATCTCTATAGCACTCACCGAATTATCGTAATCCAACATCTTACGTGCAAAAGCAATGGGAACAAAAACATACTTACTATCAAATTCATATTGAATAGAGAAGGTGCCTTTAGGGTAAATGGTTTGCTGTTTAAAGGAGCTTTCTAAAATGGCGGTGCGGACTTTACCTTCTCTTTTAGGTAGGAAAACTTTTAATCCTGCAAATTCATTATAAATATTCAAACCTAGTAAATCTCTTATAGAACGTCCAATAACTCCATAAATATAGTTTTCATCTTGTAATATAAAATCTCCCTCAAATACAGCCGTATCTACGGCCGTTACCTTAGTATAGTTCTCATCAACTCCTTTGATCGTACCAATAACGACCTTATCTCTATACTGAAACATGGCGTTTTCTTCCAATACTAAGGAATAATTGTTAATGCCCTCTATCTGACTTAATTGAGCCAAACGATCTTCAGAGACTTCAAAGGTCTTGCCCTTTTTTACCGTTACCTTTAAGTCTGGATTAAAGGTATTGTATAAAGAACTGACCAAATCATCAAAACCATTGAAGACCGATAAGACCAATATTAAAGCCATCGTCCCAACAATCATCCCAATGACCGATACCGAAGTAATGATATTGATCGCATTGGTCGATTTTTTAGAGCGCAAATAGCGACGGGCTATGGTTAAGGGTAGATTCATTACGTTATATTTTCATAAAAATACACCGTAGGGACAAGGCATGCCTTGTCTAAAACAAATATGACATGCCTTGTCTAAAACAAATATGACATGCCTTGTCTAAAACAAATATGACATGCCTTGTCCCATACGGTTATATCGGTTATTTAATCCGTTTTTTTCAAATCATCAAATAATTGATCCAAACGGAACACCTCATCAAGGGTATCATCCAAGAAAAATTCCAATTCAGGAATACGACGTACCTTATTGCGGATTTTTTGCCCTAATAATCGACGAACATAATGATTTTGCTCCTCAATAATATCCACAATCTCTTGTTTGTCTTCGACATTATAGATGCTAAGGTAAACCCTAGCAATAAGCAAGTCTGGCGTAAGTTTGACGTTTGTAATGGTCACAAAAGCTTTACCATAAATATCTCTACCTGACTTAATGAAAATATCCCCTAATGCTTGTTTAATAATACTGGCAACCTGTTGTTGACGTATAGACATAATTATTTTTTAAATGGATATAAGCGATGAATATAGCACATAATAACTATTAGTGATGGATTAGAAATAAATTAGGCCGAAATAGGCTTTC
>JAHDFT010000129.1 GCA_020628015.1 Bacteroidota bacterium | reverse complement strand
AAAATTGGTTGATTGATTTTGAATTTGGAGGACTAGGATATGCTCCCAATTGGATAAAATTCAATTCTGATAGTACCTTAAGCAATGAAGCCTTGGCAAACCTATCTGATGGTTTAAGTGAAAATTTCGGTATTGGAGGTAATTATTCAGACCTTGAACTCAACGCTTCTTCTGCTGAACTCAGTTTTTGGACTTGGACTTTTCGTTATGCTGTTTCAGTAGGGTATAGTTTTTAAACGAATTTTTTCTAATAAAAATGTTGAACAAATTAATCCATATCGTAATTAAAATCTCAGTGGGATTCTTGTGTGTAATTTTACTAATCCCCTCACTGGTTGTGATATTAGGAGCCTTTGTTGGTCAGCAAATCATGAAATTAGGAGGGACTAAAAAATCTTAACAAGTGGTTATTATGAACAAAACAGAAATTGAAAAAGAAGTTAAAATAATACTGAACAATTATGGTCTGGATACAAAACAACTGGAGCCTAATGCTTCCTTTATTAATGATCTTCGATTAGATTCACTCGATTTTGCAGAACTAATTCTTACCGTAGAGCAAATTTTCGATATCTCTATTTCATTTAATCACGACAACATACATACTATTGGCGATTTGGTCAATACTATTGATAGTATGTTGAAAACAAACCTTTTAAAAAATCATAAATAAAAAATCATGAAAAATTTATTAATCCTCATCGTAGTACTTTTCACTACACTTTCAATGAATGCTCAATCATTAGCTGGCGTTTGGAATACAGGTGAAGACAATACCAAAATTGAAATCATTGAAGATGGTGGTGTTGCCAGTGGTAAAATTCTTTCTTCTGATAATGCAAAAGCAAACATTGGAAAACAAATCATCAAAGATGTCAAACTCAGTAATGGAGAATACAAGGGACAATTGTACGCTGCCAAAAAAGGAGAATGGTATGATGCCGTATTGAAAGAAAACGGCAGTCAACTGGATATCACAATTAAAGTTGGATGGATGAGTAAAACCGTTACTTGGAAAAAGCAATAATACTTTTAGCTTAAAAATAGCGTATCTAATGAAAAATAAAATCATGAAAATTCTAGGTGTCCTCATAATTGTTATCGCACTACTTGTGCTCTTATCTCCAAAAATCCTTAATTGGATGGGCTTACATCCTAAGTTTGAAGGTAGTCAACAATACAACCTGAAAGGCAAGCGTGCTTTGGTAGTCACTACCAGTCACGGTGTACTCAACAAACCAGGCGAAACAACAGGCAAACCAACTGGTGTTTTTGGCTCTGAAATGACGGTTCCTTATTATGAGTTTTTAGATGCCAATATGGAAGTAGATTTGGCAAGTGTCAAAGGAGGAGAAATTCCAATTGATCCGCAGTCCTTTTATTACATGATAAAAGACGATGCAGATAAAAGATATTTGAAGGATGAAGTATTCCAACAAAAAGTAAAAACATCTTTAGCTATCGCAGAGGTGGATTTTACAAAATACGATGTGGTGTTTTTTGCTGGTGGTTGGGGAGCCGCTTATGATATGGGGCAATCTGAATTATTGGCAAAAAAAGTAAGCGAAGCCTATTATGCACAAACCCCCATACTTGGAAGCGTTTGTCATGGAGCTTTGGCATTTATTCAGGCTAAAGATACAACGGGTAATTTATTGATTAAGGGTCGAACGATGACAGGCGTAACTCAAGGTCAACTTGACCAGTTGGGTATTGAGTTTACCCCACTACATCCTGAAGGAGAATTGAAAAAAGCAGGAGCCATCTACAAAGCCAATCACCATTCCATCAGTGATATGCTGGCGACTATAACGGTAGTTGATGAAGAAGAACGATTTGTTACAGGACAAAATCAAAATTCAGGGCATGAAACTGCTCAAAAGATGATGGAAATTTTATCCAAAAAATAAGGCACTATGAAGGTTCAAACAATACTAACTTTGCTGTTCATTTTGCTGAGTTTACACGTTGGGTCACAAACAGAGACTAAGCCCAATATTGTCCTCCTACTTGTAGATGATTCTGCTTTGATGGATTTTGGAAGTTTCGGGGGTGAAGCTCGCACGCCAAACATTGACGAACTGGCACAGCAAGGCATGATGTTTACCAATTTCCATACTTCTCCTGTTTGTTCTCCATCAAGAGCGATGTTAATAACTGGTACAGATAGTCATTTGGCGGGCGTAGCCAATTTACCTGAAATGTTACCAAGTGGTTATGAAAATGAACCAGGCTATGGTGGCGTATTAAATAATCGGGTACAGACCATTGCCACTCGTTTAAAGGAGACAGGTTACAATACTTACGTTACAGGAAAATGGCATTTAGGACATGATAAAAATACATTGCCTTCGGCAAGAGGATTTGACCGTTCCTTTATCTTAGGAGCATCTGGGGCAGACAACTACGAAGCCAAAGGTTATCTCCCAATGAAAGCTACTGCTCAATGGTATGCTGATGGAGAAAAAACGGATTTGCCAGATGATTTTTATTCCTCAAAAGATTATATCGAACAAACAATTGCCTTCCATGAATCAGAGCAAAGTAAGGGAGCACCTTTCTTTGCTTACATTGCTTTTCAAGCCATACACGCTCCCATTCAAGCACCTCAGAATTTTGTAAAACCTTATTTGGATGTATATAAGGAAGGTTGGGATACTTTGAGGCAAAAACGATTTGAAAAAGCAAAAGAAATGGGGATCATTCCAGAGACTGCTGCAATGAATGATATGTTTCCACAATTTAAAAAATGGGAACAACTCTCACAAAAAGAAAAAGATGCCTATGCCACAGACATGGCAGTAACGGCAGGTATGTTGGAAGCCATGGATTATTATATTGGACGTTATATCAATTACCTGAAAGAAAAAGGAGTTTACGAAAATACTGTATTTGTAATTACTTCCGACAATGGACCTGATGGCGGTAATATTAAAGGAAATGTAATGATGCGAAAATGGCAAGAAAAGAATGGCTATCACACAGATGCGAACCGAGCAGGTGAAAAAGGATATTTTGGCGCATTGGGTCCTGAATTCGCTTTTGCCTTAGCTTCTCCATTTTCATTTTTTAAATACTATACAGGAGAAGGAGGAGTTCGTACACCATTAATAATTTCAGGTAAAAATATTCCAAATGAACAACGAACAAATTCTTTTTGTTTCATCACAGATATTGTTCCTACTATTTTAGAATTAGTGGGTATGGAGCCAAGAAGCAATAAATTGTATGCACCTATTACAGGTAAAAGTTTATTGCCACATATTCAAGACTTATCCATTCCTGTTTATGATGAAAATGAGGGAGTTGGTCTGGAAGTTGCCAATAGTTCTGCTTATTATTTAGGAGATTATAAAATTGTGAAAAATAATATTCCACTTGGTGACAACAAATGGTATATGTACAATCTTAAAACCGACCCTGGAGAAACAAAAGATATTTCGAAAATATTTCCAGAAAAATTCAATACCTTGATGAGTGCCTATAATGAATATGCCAAATCAGTAGGCGTTATTCAAATGGAAGAAGGGTATTCGGCAGAAGGAGAAGTTGGAAGAAAATCTGTGCTAAAAGTATTGAAGAATAACGTCATCTATATTGTCGGATTACCCGTCTTTATTATTGGTTTATTTTGGTTTTGGAAGAAAAGAAGGAAAATCAATTCATAATATGAAGATTCAATTGCTACTACTCCTTTTGGCTTGCGGCTTTTGTGCTTGCAATAATTCAACAGACTATGTTTTATCTGAAAGAATTCCACAAATAGATAAAACACGAGAAGCTAAAGTTTTGTCTGCCTTTTTTGGTTTGGATAATGCCTTACCTAAATCAGCTATTGGTATTTCACCTAAAGCCCCTGGTAAAGATGGGATGCCGATTATTTTTTCGCATGAATTAGAACCAAGAACTTTGGATGCTGCTGATTTTAAAATCAAAACGAGTAAAGGCGAATTTTTCAATGTAGATGTCGTTACGTTCAAACCTGCTATTGAAGCCTTTGAATTGAGAACGATTTTATTGATAGGAGATTATGGTAATGCACCAGACAACGAACCCATTGAAGTGGAAATTGTAGGGGAGCTATTGGCTCGAAGTGGGCAAAACTTTAAAGGACAAAAAGTAGTTGTTACACCTTTGTTGAAAGGACCATTTTTGAGCTATGCAGAACACTTTACATTAGACGATACTTATCCTTATGTCAAAAGAGGGAATGGATGTGACTGTCCAAAAAATAAAACGACTACCGTCGTCAGAACTGTTTGGGCAGGTGGAGTAAGAGCGATGAATGGAGAAGAATTGGGTGAAAAGGAATTGCAAAATTTTACAGTAACTTTAAAACGTAGAAATAAAACGATTGAGGTTCAACCATTCCAAATAGCTGATACTGGCGATAATGACAATAATTTAGATTTGTGTATTAAAGAAAAAGGGACGCCACTTTCGGTTAGTGTAAAAGCTAATACTGCAATTGATCCGAGGGATGATGCTAATGATTTTACAGAATTAGAAATATTAAGTAGATGGTGAAAAAAAATATTGCTTACACTTCCTATCATCGGTCTCAATATGCAGGAGCATATTATCCTAATTAATTCTGCTATAATTTTAGTGAAAAAAATTGCTTGAAAAGGAATAGTTTACTAATTTTAGATTTACTAAACATACCTTATGAGAACAACACTACTCCTAGTGCTACTTTTTGTTGTAGCACAGCTCGCTTATACTCAAAAACCTGCGAGTATCAACATCGTCTATGATGGTGACCGCGGTTCGACGGACTTCTTAAATTTACTCAAACAAGAAATTGATGTACTCCTCGCTCAGCGATACAACCTTAGTTATCAAGACTACAATATTAGTGATTCTAATCAAGCCGCTGCTGCAGTTGTCAATACCGCTCTAACAGATAAGTCGAATGTACTGATTACTTTAGGATTCAATGCTTCGGGGGCATTAGATGCATTGGGTACATATCCCATACCTTGTATTTCTGGAATATCTCTACAACGATTAGATAAAGAAAGTTCAGGTATTGATAATTATACCTTGATTCAAAGTCCTTTTTCGATTGAGCGAGATTTTGAAGTGTTTCAATCCATTTATCCATTCAAGCATTTGGCAATATTTATGCAAGCCAATGCGCCTGCCAATTTAGAATTATTTCTCAACACCTTTGCCAATGGTTTTGACATACAGTTTATACCAATCACGGACAATCCAGCTAATGACCTTAATCAACTCCAAGCAGATGTAGATGCAATTTATTTTTTACCAAACCTTTATGAAAACAATGAAGCTCAACAGGCTTTGATTAACGGTGTCAACGAAAGAAAATTACCTTCATTTAGTTTGATTGGACGTGATGATGTAGAGCAAGGAGTTTTAGCTTCTATTTCGTCATCAGATTATGTTGGGGTCTATGCACGTCGTATAGCAATCAATGTGATGAAAGTGTTGGAGGGGCAAAACCCTAAAGATTTTCCAATCAAGATTGCTGGTATTGAAGACGATTTTGTTATCAATGCAGCAACGATGGAGCAAATAGAAATTTATCCGCCATTTGAAGTCTTGAGCCAAGCCTCTTTGATGAATTTGGAAACTCAGACTGGCAAAGAATATACCTTACGATCTGCTGTAGCTGTGGCACTCAACAATAATTTGTCTTTACAAGTTGCTCAAAGAGATGTGGCGGTACAAGAAGCTGAAATTGATATTGCTCGATCCAATTTGCTACCTACACTAGATGCTAATACGACATTAGTTACGTTGGATGGGAATACTGCTGAACTGTTGAAAGCCACAGGTCAATTAACGCCTCAGACAGAATGGTCAGGAAATCTGGCGTTGACCCAGTTGGTCTATTCTCAACCTGCTTGGGCGAATGTTGCCATTCAAAAAACGTTGTTGGAATCTGAAAAAGCGGGCTTGTTATCTCAGCAATTGGGTTTGGTGCTAGATGTATGTACGGCATATTTGAGATACCTACAAGCACGAGCCAATTTGACTATACAAAACACTAATGTTCAGACAACATTGAGTAATTTAAATATTGCGAAAACAAAAGCCAAAATCGGTACATCAAGCAATGCAGATGTGTATGGGTTTGAGTCCCAATTGGCATTGAATAAATCTTCTCTCAATGATGCACAGACAGGGGTAGAACAGGCAAGGATTAGTTTTAATCAATTGCTCAATCGTCCTTTGGATGAAGCTTTTATGCTAGAAGATGTTTTACTTGATGCAGATATTATCTTTTTACAAGATAATCGAATTCGAGAAACGATTAGTAATAGCTATGATTTTAGAAAGTTTTCAGAATTTCTAATCGAAACTTGTTTAAAAAAAGCACCTGAGTTAGAGCAACTCCAATGGGCAATCAAAGCTCAAGAGAACTCCTTAAATATCAATAAAAAAAGTAGATACCTACCACAGGTCGGCTTGCAGGGCAACTTAGATCAAACTTTTGGAAGATACGGCACTAGAGCCCCTGACGAGGCATTTGAATTTCAAGGTATTGATCCTTATCAACCTACTTGGAATATTGGACTCAATGCTTCTCTTCCTCTTTTTCAAGGTAACTTAAGGAAAAGAAAAATTCAAAAAGATCAAATTTTATTAGAACAATTGACTGTCAATAAAGCTTCTTTGGAACAGCAATTTGCAACCAACATTCGCCTTTCATTAGAGAATTTGGGAAATTCTTATAACGATATTCAATATACACGACAGGCAAAAGAATCAGGAGCTAAATTTTTAGAATTAGTACAGAATCTTTACCGAGAAGGCGCGACTACTATTGTAACTTTACTTGATGCTCAAAACAATGCGGTCTCTGCTCAATTGGGTGCAGTATCTTCACGGTATCAGTTTATTATTGATGCCATTACTATTGAACGGTTGATTAATGACATTTATCTCTTAGCGACACCAGAAGAGAGAGAAAGTTTTGTGAATGATTATCTTACTTTTTTAACCCGTAAAAAATGATGATGAACAAAAAAATAATTTATATTGCTTTGCTACTCGGATGGCTTACTGCCTGCAATAATAGCGAACAAGAAAATGCAATTGTTCAAAGTGTTCGCCCTGTAAAATATACCAAAGTCGTTAGTAGTAATTTGGAAGGTCAGCATAGTTACACAGGACTCGCCAAAGCTCAAAAGGAAGCTAGTTTAAGTTTTAAGGTGGGGGGTACAATTAATAATATCTCTGTCAAAGTTGGTGACCGTGTAAAACGTGGGCAAGTATTAGGAACCTTAGATGCAACAGATTATCAAGTGAATTATACACAATCCTTAGCAAGTGTACAAAGTTCGAAAGCGCAAATAGAAAGTGCTCAAGCACAAATGGAGAGTGCAAAAGTCAATTACCTAGCAGCAGAAGCCAATTATAAGCGATTTGAAAAATTGTATGAAACCAACAGTATTTCCATAAGCGATTTTGAGCAAGCCAAATCTTCTTTTCAAGGAGCTGAAGCCTCTTACAAAGCTACTCAAACACAAGTAGAAGCCGCTAAGGCTGGTCAAAAGTCTTCCGAAAGCGTCGCTAAATCAGCATCCAATCAAGTTAGTTATACTCGAATCACTGCCCCTTTTGCAGGTATCATTACAAGAATAAATGTAGAACCCAACGAGCTAGTTGGACAGGGAAATCCTGTGATGGAAATCAATTCCTTGAGTAATCCTGATGTTGAAATCGGAGTGCCCGAAAATACTATTTCAGAAATAAAAAACGGTCAAAAAGTTGTCGTTGCATTCAATTCTCTTCACGATCATATCTTCAATGGCGTAGTACACGAAATAGGATATAGCTCTGCTGGGACGACCTATCCGGTAACTATACGACTTACTGACAATGATGAAAGAATTCGACCTGGTATGCCTGCAAGTGCTACGTTTACATACAGCGATCATCACTCAGTGGAATCTGCTTTATTGGTTCCTCCAAGCGCCGTCGGAGAAGATGGTAAAGGCAATTTCGTTTATCTAATTCAAGGAACGAATGATAAGTATGTTTGTAAAAAACAAAGTATTAAAGTAGGCAAATTAATGGATGCTGGATTTGAAGTAGTCTCAGGATTGAAAAATGGAGACTTAGTAGCTAGTGCTGGTCTCAATGTGCTAAGAGATGGCATGCAAGTAAGTCTTTATCAAAAGAAATAATCGTGCGGTATGAACTTAACAGAATTTTCAATAAATAGAAGTCGTATATCCATTTCCATATTTTTATTGTTGGGAGTAATGGGAATGACCTTGTATTTTTCTCTGCCCCAAAATAGTATGCCACCTTATACTGTTCGGGCAGCGACTGTGGTTGCTCAATTTCCTGGTGCAAGTCCAGAACGGGTAGAAAATTTAGTAAGCCGAAAAATCGAAGAAAAAATTCAAGAAATACCAGAATTAAAAGAACTAAATAGTCAATCTAGGTCGGGCTTATCAGTGGTGACTATCATTCTAAAAGACGAAGTGCCTCCAAGTGACTTACAGATGATTTGGGATAGAGTGAGGCGCAAATTAAATACCGTCAAATTTCCTGATGGCGTTCGTTACAATCTCCAAGATGATGATGTTGGTGTCGTTTATGGAATTATGTTGGGTTTGGTTTCTGATAACTCGGACAAAGGAGAGATGGAATATTCCTATGCTGAAATGAGAAATATAGCAGATGATATTAGGGACGAAATCATTGCTTTGGATGATGCTGCAAAAGTAGAAATTGGCGGTGCGCAAACAGAACAAGTTATTGTTGAATTTGACAATGCTAAAATGTCGAGTTTGAATATCACAGCCTCCCAAGTTCAAAATATTCTAGCAGGGACAAATATTCTTTTTTCGGGTGGAGAACTAAATATTGGAGCAGAAAGAATTATCATCGAACCAACGGGCAATTTTAATAGCGTCAATGATATTAGAAATACGATTATCCGTTCCTCCAATGGTCAATCTCTTTTGCTGCAAGATATCGCTGAGGTGACACGAGGCTATAAAGAACCCGAAGAACAAATCATAAAAGTAGATGGAAAAAAGGCTTTATCGCTTTCTATAGCACTTAAAGACGGAGCAAACGTTGTAAGTCTAGGTAAAATAATTGACCAAAAGACAGCCTATCTCAATAATAAATTGCCACTAGGACTGGAATTGAGAAGACTCTCATCACTTGATGAATACGTAGATAATGAAGTGAGTAACTTTGTAAACAACCTGATACAAACGGTGGTTCTAGTGCTTATTGTTATGCTCATCTTTTTGGGATTTAGAACAGGGCTTATTATAGCTTCATTGGTACCAATGGTCATACTTGCTACATTCTTATTTATGAGTATATTTGGTCAAGGTATCAATCAGGTCTCATTGGCTGCATTGATTATGGCACTGGGTCTGATGGTGGATAATGGAGTAGTGGTTGCTGAAACTATTTTGGTCAAATTGGAGCAAGGCATCGACAAATTACAGTCAGTCAAAGAAGCTTGTGATGAACTCATTATCCCATTATTAATTTCTACTTTGACAACTTCAGTAGCCTTTATGTCTTTTTATCTGGCGGAAGGCACAATGGGGGATATTGTAGGACCACTCTTTGTCGTTATCTCGATTGCTTTGATTTGTTCTTGGTTTTTGTCCATGACGATGGTTACGATGTTGTGTTATTTTTTCTTAAAAGCACAAAAACAAGGAGAAGGTAAAAAAAGCATTGTCGATCGCATCATTATTGCAATGAGAAATCAATATGAAAAACTGATTAATATTGCTTTGAAGTATAAATTCATTACACTCGTTGTCGTTTTTGGATTGTTCTTCGGTTCACTAATGTTATTTGGCAAAATTCCATTTTTGTTTTTTCCAGATTCTGAAAGAAATTTGATCACCGTTGATATTAAACTACCACAAGGTACTCGTTTGGAAACTACTACAGATGTAGTGAATGACATTGAGAATTATATCATGAATGATTTGCAATTGAATGAAAATAGGAAAAGAGGTGTCATTGATTGGTCTGCTTTTATTGGTAAAGGACCAGAGTCTTATGACTTGGGCTATAGTCCTGATGAAGCGAATGCCAATTATGCTCATATGCTTGTCAACACCTCTTCAGGTGACGACAATGGTCATGTGATTAGTAAATTAGATAGTTTTTCATTTGTAGCATTTCCAACAGCGGATATCAAAATAAAAAGACTTGGCTCAGGTGGAGGTGGAACACCAATTGAAATTAAAATATCAGGCAAAGATGGTGAAGCATTATCTAATATTGCCGAAAGTGTAAAAGCAAAATTGACGGAACAATCAGGCACCAAAAATGTAAAAGATAATTGGGGCCCAAAAACCAAAAAGATTGTCATAGATATTGATCCACTAAAAACACAAAATGCGGGATTGACCAACCAAGATATTGCCATTTCACTAAGAACTGCATTGAGTGGTTTTGACATCGGCGATTACCGAGAAGGAAAGGATAATATTGACATTGTCATGCGAGATATTAATCATGATAAAGTTAAAATCGAAAATCTTGAAAGCATTAATATTTATTCTCAAGGATCGGGTGTAAATGTTCCGCTTTCACAAGTTGCTGAAATTGACATCATTTGGGAATTTGCCAATATTATAAGAAAAGACTTAAAGCGCAGTATCAATATCTCCTCTCAAATTAGAGAAGGCGGAAATGCTAGTGCAATAATGTCGGCAGTCACACCATGGCTCGATGAACAAAAGCAGACCATCTGGTCACAAGGATACGACTATGAGTTAGGAGGTGATGCCCAAGGATCAGCAGATGCAATGGGGGCGGTAGCAGCGTGGTTGCCCTTGGCATTCTTTATTATTGTACTCCTACTTATTATACAATTCAATTCATTTAGGAAAACAACTATCGTACTATTGACCATTCCTTTAGGAGTTATTGGTGTCATTATTGGCTTGTTGCTATTGAAGTCCTATTTTGGTTTTTTTGCCTTTTTAGGAATTATATCTTTAGCGGGTATTATTATCAATAATGCTATTGTTTTGATTGATAGAATAGAAGTCGAGTCCAATAAAAATACCTCTTTAGTAGAAGCTGTAAAAGAAGCTTGCCTTCAACGTTTTCGACCTATTATGTTAACAACGTTTACTACAGTGTTGGGTATGATACCTCTTTATATGGGTGGTGGTGTGATGTGGGAACCACTAGCGGCAGCTATTATGTTTGGGCTCTTATTTGGAACCATCGTCACGTTAATATTTGTACCCGTGAGTTATATGTTGCTATATAGAAGGTAATGCCTAAGAGCTTGTTTGGATATTATTAAACGTAAACTATTTACCGTTATTTTTTTGATTATAGTGAAACCAAAATGGTTTTCGGATTACCAAATATTTAGAGCTACTGAAAATCAAAATGTAGCAAATGATGATGATTCGATAACTGAATATCAGTAGGTATATTCGCTTTTCGCCAAATAGAATATCCAAATATACTCTAAAAATGATGAATCAAATTTTACAATTTTTTCAAAAACATTTTGAACATCCTAACTATCTTTATTTTCTCATTAGTCTAGTAATGCTGTTGATATTACCTGCTCTTGCCTCATTAGTTGTTTTTGGAGACTTATTATTAAAAATCACTTATGGGATAGTTATTTTAATGGCTTGCATATATACATCCAGAAGTTATCAAGACTTGTTATTAATGGGCGTATTAGGTATTTCCACATTTTTTCTATTTGTACGATATCAGGATTATCATGTAATTTCTGTTGCAAACCCAGTTATTACTTTATTCTTTTTTGGCTTGGTATTTATACGGTTAATGCAATACATTTTTCAACCCAAATCAGTATCTACGAATGATGTTTTAGCACTAAGTTCAGGATATTTAATTCTTGGAATTATAGCAGCTCCTTTCTTTTTCGTTCTTGATATGCAATTAGAAAATGCGTTCTCCATTCCCAAAGGTGCGGAGTTCTATGATTTGCTTTATTTTAGTTATATAACGCTAACGGGGGTTGGTTATGGAGATATTGTACCTGTTCACCAATTAGCTAAATCATTAGCCTTATGTGTAGGTATCATAGGACAATTGTATTTGGCAATACTTGTAGGAATTATTATAGGCAAATACTTAGCCCCAGAAAATGAGACATCTGCATAAAAGTAATTAAG
>JAHDFT010000128.1:10956-12181 GCA_020628015.1 Bacteroidota bacterium | reverse complement strand
AATAATAGATCAACAAAATCAGCTACTAAACAAATATAGTATGCTTAGTATATATGACAAAGATTTTAACTCCAAAACAGCAATAGATGAGGTCAAAAGTCATATTCAATATTTAGAGGAAAATACACCTAAAAAGAATAGACATTATTACCTATTGATGAAAGCAAGGGTGCATTATATAGAAGGAAATATAAAAGCTTGTTTGGAGGTTTTAAAACAATGTGAATCGGGTGATCCACTATTGTATCATATGTATAGTGGGATTATTTATGAAACATTGTATGATGAAACTGCTTATGAACTGCATTATAAAAACGCTCAAAATTTATGTCAGCAATCAAATAAAGATAGAGCCTTATTATGCAGATTTATAGATTATCTAAATGATGACAATAAAAATGCCTATTTAGATTATGTTCGGAATAATTATGATACTGATTTCTACAATATTGTTGAAATGCTATTTGAACGATATGATGATCCAGAAAAATCGAAACGAGAAATGATTTTAGGTCATTTTTTGAATAATTGCCATTTACCAGAATATTAAATTTCTTTATTTATTAAGCTATGCAAATCCCTCATACTTTCTACGGTATTAATAAAGATGTCAAAAGACGTGTTCGTTCTTTAGTTAAAAAGGTAGCTAAAGGAGTTAATGTTTCTACTAATCCAATCAGGAAGAATGGGAATCTTAAACGTTCTATAAAAAAACCATGAAATACAATCTAATACTTACGCTACTATTCTTAGGAATAAGTTGTAAAAACAATACCCAACTCCTACAAAATCATCAAAACGATTTATTCAGGCTTTATAGCGAAATCTCTATGGATGGAATAAATGGATCTAATCCAGTAAAGTTAGATAGTGCTTTTGTAAATGTCAACTATTTAATTAAACATGTACCAACTGAGGATATTCATCATTATCACTTCATTAAAGCACAGCTATTTTATTTAAAAGGAGCAACTAAGGACGCATTAAAAGAATTAAATCATGTTTCTAAAAGTGATTCCTTGATGTATCGTATCTATTCAGGAATTATTCATGAACTTAGCTACAATAGAGACGATTATTTGAATCATTATCAAGCAGCTAAAAGCTATTGTTTAAATCATCCATCTTATCCAAAAGAAATTTGTTACTTTGCTAATTATCTTTTAGATAGAGATAAAACAGCCTATCTTGATAGTATAAAAAAACTCACTAGTCCCGATACATT
>JAHDFT010000128.1:0-10856 GCA_020628015.1 Bacteroidota bacterium | reverse complement strand
ACAAACAGCATCAAAATGAATTCTCATTTTGATGCCATCTATGATTAATTAAAACCGCCAAACCTATAGCTAGACTCACTCCTTCTTCCTCAAATCTCCCAAATTTAGGGTATTAATCAATCCTGGGCGCATACTAAAAATATCCTTTTTCATCTGCGCCACTTCATCAATCACCTCCTGATCTTCCTCCTTCAGTTCTACAATCATTTTATAAGAATCAATCACCCCTTCATTCTCCAATTTTTGTAGGGCTTTCATGGCTTGTTCCGAAAGGTGATCTTCTACTAATACTTCAAACTTACGCATAGTGTATTTTTTTACAGCATAATGCAGGAAAAATACTAGGATTCATTATTTTTCCTGCATTATTATTTTGATGTATAATGGAAATAATGCATTCGGTAATATAAAGCATTATCCATATTTATGCAAGAAAATAAGATAGAAAAATAATGTGCTTTTTAAGTCCTGCAAAAAGTCTTCTAATTTTTACAAAAGCACTAATAGAAACCCACAAACCTCAAATTATCAATAAATTACACAAAAAAACGGACAACGCTTCTGATACATTTCCCCATTATTGTATTTTTTACCCTTGCGCTAGTTCACTATCTTTGGAAGGTAATTTATGACTATAGGCAACGCAGTTGTCCCCTCTACCGTTTATGGAAAAAAGTGATGATACAAAAATAAACTCAACCATATCCTTTATTTTTAATCCATCATTAATAACCAACAGTTATTCCTACCATTTAGTAATAGTCCAAAATACACCATAGGTCTTATTGCTATACCTAAAACATTCAACAATATGAGACATCTGCATTTACACTTTGTTTTGTGCTTATTCAGTCTTGTTATGTTCCTGCAACATACTGATGTACGAGCGCAAGCATCCTTTGACCCTGATGAATATGCTGCTTTCCTAGAAGCCAATACAGATATGACTGTAGCGGACTTAAAAAATCAGTATCCGCTCAAAGGAACCTATTATAAAGGCTTTGAGGAGGCTTTTGATATAGAAAAACACGATTATTTAGATTCTGTGATCTATAAATATGAGTTGACCAATGACGAACTCAACCTTTTAGAACAAAATCAATTCTTAGTTACAGAACGCTTATCTTATAGTAGCTTTGGACAAGCCTTACAGGATGTTTATCATAAAGATTTGCCAATTATGGTCACAACAGACCAGATTTTACACGCTTTACACAAATCCTATGATGATATTTTAAAGCACATGGAATTACAGATCATGGTGCCTAACCTCAATCAATTTCTAAAAGGTTTGTATGAGACTTTTCCTAGCATCTATCAAAACTATGCTGATGAAGCTGCATTAGAACAGAGTTTGAAAGATATTGATCTCTATGCGACCATCGCTTATTCCTTGACCTTAGATGAATTGCAACAGGCACATATTTCAGGTAATCAAAGCAAAGTCGAAAGCATTTGGGCAGATATAAAAGCAGAAGAATTTAAGCCTGTCGATTTATTCACACAGGTTGGATTACCTTTTGATTTTAGCCAACTCAAGCCTAGAGGACATTATGTAAGAGACTATGACAATCACCAAGATGGTATTCAACTAGAAAAATATTTCCGTAGTATGATGTGGGTAGGCCGTGCTTTTTTCTACCTCACCCCTCCCCCTCCAAATTATACATTACCTCTAGGTGATTTAGAACGCAATCATTTCAATGCGGTTTTATTGAGTGAATTGATGGCAGCAAGTGGTAAGGAAAACCTAATGGATGAAAACAATAAAATCATTGATTATTTTGTTGGCACGAGTGATAATCTTACTCCACAAGAACATCGGGATTTGATGGCTAGAAAAAACATCAAAAGTGTACGTGATTTAATAGATAGAGCTACTTTCGATGATTTTTATGCGGCAATTCAAGAAGATGACGCTTTTAAATCTCGTATTGCTTCTTATCCTTATTTTTCACATCCTAATCAACCAGAAGCAGAACTTCCTATTCAATATAAATTATCTGGTCAAAGATTTATTTTAGATTCTTATGTTGCTGCTAGTATTGTTTATGATCGCATTCAATATCAAGGACAAAAAATCTTCCGTCCACTACCAGATCCAGTTGATCCAATGATTGTATTGGGGAATAATGATGGTATTTGGTTGATGGAAAAAGAACTAGAACAATACCACTACTCGTCTAATATCGCTTCTTTGCGTTATTTAGTAGAGCATCAAGAACAGGATTACTGGACCAAAAGCCTTTATGGAAGTTGGTTAAATGCCATTCGTAGCCTTGCACAACCAGAAAATCACGAAGCTCTTCCAGCATTTATGCAAACTGCTGCTTGGCAACAGGAAAAAATGAATACACAATTGGCAGCTTGGACGCAATTGCGTCATGATAATTTATTGTATGCTGCTCAATCTTATACAGGTGGGGTTGCTTGTTCTTTCCCTCATGTTTATGTAGAACCTTACCCAGCTTTTTATGAAGGTATCGCTGATTTCTCTACCCGTGCTTCTACCTTTATTGGTGGTTTAGCTGCGGAGGCAAATGATGAAAATTACACCTTAAATAATATCCGTGATTTCTTCTCTAATTTTGCAGAAACAAGCAATAAATTAAAGGAGTTGGCCAATAAAGAACTGCGAAAAGAGCCTTTTACAGATGACGAAACAGATTTTGTCCGCAGAATGCTTTTTGACCGTCACGAAGGTTGTACAATGGTCTTAGATGGCTGGTATGTTGGGCTATTTTACCTAGGCGAACTAAGCGCACAAGAGGCTGATTTCATTACGGCTGATGTACATACACAGACCACAGATGAACTGGGTAATATCGTTGGTAATGTCCTTCATGCAGGTACAGGAATGGTAAATCTAGGGGTATTTTTGGTGAAACATCCTTCTTGTGAGGAGGCTTCTACTGCTTTTATGGGTGCGGTTTCTTCTTACTATCCTTATGTAAAAAATAATTTCAAACGCATGACCGATCAAGAATGGGCGCAGCAAGTTTGGGATGGCGATGTTCCAGCTCGTCCAGATTGGGTGAATATCTATTTAGCAGATCAAAATGGTGCGGCTCGTCCTGCTGGTACAGAGTTGCCTTCCGTTCCTTATAATAGAGCAACTGGAATAGATGATCAGCCTAATTATAATGCTAAAGACTGGTCAATTTATCCTAACCCTGCTCGTGACTTCATTACCCTTTCTTGGGAAAGCTCCCTTTCTACAAAAAATGTCCAAATGACAATTTACAATCAGGCAGGTCAATTAGTCAAAACCATTACTCAATTGCCAACTACAAGTGCTAATCAATACACCATCAGCATCGATGATTTAACGCAAGGTATTTACTATTGCCGTTTGCAAACGGAGGAGCAGGAAACGATGGTGAAGAAATTGATTGTTATTCAATAACGCTACTGTTTATTCTTGACTGATGTTACACAAAAGGTGGATTTGATGGTACATCATTTATTGATCCCCTTGATCACTTCTTAATCTTCTTTTCCTTGATGAAAAGAAGCAAAAATCAAGACTTTATGGATTTCTTAACGGCAAAATCACCTCAAAAATCCTACACAAAAGTAAGGACAAGGCATGCCTTGTCTCTACGAGTATTTTGTGCTTAACGGATTTGTGAAACATTTTACCTAAAATCCATAAGGTCAGTTTAAGAAAAGAAAAACTAAGAATTGCATAACATTAATTATTGAGCTAATAATATTTATTAGCTCAATAATCCCCTTATTTCAGTAATCAAAAATCAAGTCATGAAAAAGTACACCCTATACTTATTCTCGTTACTGATGATTTGCATCAATACTTACGCTCAGGACAATATTGATCTCAATGATTATCAATCTTTCTTAGAGGCCAATACAGAAATGACGGTAGAAGACCTCAAAGAAGCTTACCCATTAAAAGGAAACTATTACAAAGGCTTTGAGGAGGAATTTAAGGTGGCAGATTATGCCTTCCTAGATTCTATTATCCTTAAATATGGATTGACACAAGATGAATTGGGACTATTGGAAGAGAATCGTTTTATGGTCACAGAACGTATGCAACATGGTAGTTTTGGTAGTGCATTAATGAATATCTACCATAAAGACATGCCTGTTATGGTGACAACAGATATGCTTTTCCACGCCCTGCACAAATCCTATGACGACTTATTGATTACCGTCGAAAAAAGGGTGATGCATACCAATTTGGAAGCATTATTGGAAGCTATGTATGCTCAATATCCTAGTTTGCTAGATAAATATGGTCAAAAGAAATCAGAAATGTTGACCATTGCTTTGGAGGATGCGGATATTTATACGACGATTGCCTTGTCTTTAGTTAAAGGTGAAGTACAACAACCACAATTTGTTGATCCCGCATTTATTAATGGTTTATGGAATGGCATTCAATCTTTAGAAGCAGGATCTTATACTGTATTTGGCAGAACATCCGAACTTAGAGACTTTAGCCAATTCAAACCTAGAGGCCATTATGAAGGCGATGAACAATTGGAGAAGTATTTTCAAACCATGATGTGGCTAGGAAGACTAGGTTTTAATGTTAGTGAACCTATTAATAGTGAAGAGAAAAAAATAAAAGTACAACAGGCTAATGTAAGTAGTTTTATGGTTCAGGAGTTGTTAAGCCTTTCTGGTGAAAAGGATAAACTAGATCAAAATAATGAAATCATTGACTATTTTGTAGGGGATAGTGATAATTTAACGACTACAGAATATGCTGCTTTTATTGAGTCGCAAAACATTACTGATGCGAGTCAATTACTCAATGAAGCTACTTTTGATCCTTATTTTGAGGCATTGAGTAGCAATGAAGCTTACCAAAGTCGTATTCTTTCTAGTATTATTCTGAAAAGTCCAGGAGCACCACAAGTTGAATTACCGATTGAATACAAACTTTCTGGTCAGCGATTTATATTGGATTCTTATATTATGGGCAATTTGGTTTATGATAAAACAGCCACTAAACGCATGATGCCTGATCCTTTAGATCCACTAATTGTTTTAGGAAATAATGATGCCATTCGTTTATTAGAGGATGAAATTGAACAATATAATTATGCTGGTAATATCGCTTCCATGTCCTATGTTGTAGAACGAAAAGACCCAGCTTATTGGAAAGAAACTTTGTATGGTACTTGGTTGAACTCCATCGCTGAAGTGGGTAAACCAACACCAGATCAATGGAACGCTTTTCCACCATTTATGCAAACTGCTGCTTGGCAACAGGAAAAAATCAATACCCAATTATTCTCATGGACGCAATTGCGACATGACAATTTACTTTATGCCAAGCAATCCTATACTGTTGGTATCATTTGTTCTTATCCACAAGTATATATTGAGCCTTATCCTAGTTTTTACAGAGGTTTAGCTGATTTTGCGACAGGAATGGCTAACTTTTTTGAAGGTCAACCCTATGCTGATCAACTAGGTCGTGTAACTAGCTTTTGGACTAACTTCGCAGAAACCAGTCAGGTATTAGAAGATCTAGCCCAGAAACAGTTGAATAAAGAGCCTTTTACAGATGAGGAGTTCGATTTTGTGAGACGCATTATTTATGATGTTCCTCAAGGCTGTACAACCACTTATGATGGTTGGTATATCAAATTATTCTATGGTGGACCTGATAAAGCTATAGAAGACGACTTCATTACCGTAGATGTACATACCCAACCAACAGATGAATTTGGTAATCCCGTAGGAAATATTATGCATTTGGGAACAGGAAAGGTGAATATAGGTGTATTTTTAGCTCCACATCCTTCTTGTGACGGTGCTTATACGGCTTTCTTAGGCCCTGTAGGTTCTTTCTACGAATATGTACAAGGAAACTTTGAAAGAGCAACAAATCAAGAGTGGGAACAAAAGTTTAGAGATGATGCATTACCTGAGCGTCCAGATTGGGTGAATATCTATTTGGCAGATGAAAATGGAGCTAAAAGACCTAGCGGCCGAGAATTACCCGCTCAACGCTTCGACCGTACTACAGGCGTAGCTTCTAGTCATCCATTCGATGCTCAATGGGAATTAGCTCCCAACCCTGTTAGTAAATCCTTAACCATTACATGGGATTTACCTTCGTCTACCAATACAACAAGCATCAAATTATACAATATACATGGACAATTACAAAAGAACATTCCTACCTTATCCAATAGTGGACAATTGCAAATGAATGTACAAGACCTACTGCCAGGTATTTATATTTGTTCACTAGAAGTAGGGGCAATTACTTCTACTAAGCGAGTGATCGTTGTTCAATAAGACAAACTTAATAGCTCATATTGACTCTACCTATTTATTCTGCTTCCCAAAGCTCCAAATAATTGCCCTCCAAATCATAGATATGAGCAAATTTCCCTTCTCCAGGGAAAGTATCAAAGTCCAGCACCTCAACTCCCGATGTTTTGAGGTGCTGGACTAATTTTTCGAGGTCGTGTACCCGAAAGTTGACACAGAAAACCTTCTCATTCATTTCAGGTCGTTTTTCATTTTTCAATATCGACCAAGCAGTATAATGTTTAGCTCCTGTTTCTATTTCATTATAATAGTAAGACACATAATAGGCATTGTATTCTGCTGTATAGGTATATTCAATGCCTAAATACTTGGTGTACCACTCCGCCAATTTTTTCGGCTCCTTAGCGTAAATAAAAACGCCTCCTAGATGAGCTATCCATTTATTTTTTGTCATTTTTTTGTGGGATTATAATATATTTAAAAATGACCAACTAATTTCAAAAGCCTTGATTGATAAGACCTAGCAATTTAAAGATCAATTTCTAATAATTTATTTTCAACTAAGCTATTAAATTAAAAAAGAAAAATTGTACCTTTGCGCCTAACAAAATTAGTGATTTACTAATTTATATAATGAAGCGCAAATCACTGTTTTCCAACAATAATCCTTATTTCAACATTCATTCGATCCATGTTACAAAAACTAATTGTCAAAAATTACGCACTAATTGACGAATTAGAAATGGTGCTGTCTCCGAATATGTCAATGATTACAGGAGAAACAGGAGCAGGTAAGTCCATTATTCTAGGTGCATTATCACTTATTCTGGGGAATAGGGCACCTTCGACTGCCATTCAACAAAATAAGAAAAAATGCGTTGTGGAAGGATTGTTTCACATTCAATCCTATCAACTCCAATCGTTTTTTGAAGCGCATGAATTAGATTATGACGATGAAACGGTTATCAGGCGGGAGGTGACACCATCAGGCAAATCTAGGGCGTTTATTAATGATACTCCTGTCAATCTTACCATCCTCAAAAGCCTTTCGGAACGCTTGGTCAATCTCCATGCCCAGCATCAAACCCTTCATCTTTTTGATGCCAATTACCATCTCTTTATTATTGATACGCTCGCCAATCACTTTAAGGCATTATATAAATATCAAGAAGCCTTTCGAAAATACCAAAAAGACAAGAGTAGGTTAAAAAAGATGGTTGCTCAGAATGCCCAATTGCAAAAGGATATGGATTATTTGCTCTTCCAACTCAATGAGTTTACAGAAGCGCAACTAGAAGATCCTGAAGAACAAGACAAATTAGAACAGGCACTTAATAAACTGAGTAATGCAGATACCATTCAAAATAATTTACAAGAAGGCATCCACCTCATTTCTGAACAGGATTTTTCCATTCTACAACAGCTCAATCAGGTCAAGAGTAGTTTGATTGATATTGTCAAATTTAATCCTGATATTGAGGCTCTAGTAGAACGTTTGGATAGTGCGGTCATTGAGCTAGACGACATCCATCAGGAAATGTCTACCTTGGCATCAGATGTTGAGTCTAATCCAGAATTATTACAAGGAATTAATGAGCGTTTGAATTTAATTTATCGCTTGCAAAAGAAACATCAGGTCAATACGCTACAAGAATTAATGGATATTGAAGCAGATTTAAGCACACAAAGTCAATCTGCCGAAAATATGGAACAAGATATTGCTAATTTAAAACAGTCACTCCTTAAACAGAAAGCCAATCTACTAAGTAAAGCCCAACAAATTTCTACCAAACGGATCAAAAAACTACCCTTATTTGAAAAGAAAATCAATCAATTGTTGAAGAAAGTAGGGATGCCTAATGCACGGGTGATTGCAGACCATAAATTACTAGGAGAAGATCACCTCTTAGATACAGGCATGGATCAAATCGAAATTCTATTTTCTGCCAATAAAGGTATGGAGCCTGCCGAACTGAGAAAGGTCGCTTCTGGTGGAGAATTATCTCGTCTAATGCTTTGTATTCAATCCCTTATCGCAGATAATACTGCCCTACCCACTCTTATTTTTGATGAAATTGATACTGGTATATCTGGTGAAGTGGCTCGTAAAGTGGGTTTGGTCATGCAGCAACTCGCCCAGTCGCATCAGGTTATTTGTATTACCCACCTCCCCCAAATCGCTAGTATGGGTGATCAACATTTCTTTGTCTACAAACAACATCAAACAGACAAGACTTACACCCGTATTAAAACCCTAAAACCTACAGAGCGCATTGTAGAAATTGCTAAAATGTTGAGTGGAGATCAACCAGGAAAAATGGCTCTGGAAAATGCGAAAGAATTGCTTAATTGGGAAAATTAGATTCATTCCTTATTATTGTTTGATAGATCAAAGTTCTATATTCATTCCGTTGATTTTATACTGTCCCAAATAGCTTCAATGATTAAAATTTGTTAAAACTGTGTAAAGCAGTACGCTTTTACATTGGCTTTTGTTCAAGATTTTAATAAATTGCATAAGATTTCTAATGAGATACAGTAAAAATTAAGGTATATATGTTATGCTATCACTATACCTCATTTAATATAATTGCATCTAAAACCATAATAGCACATGAAAAAATCTACCACACGCTCTTCATTATGCTGGCTAATCTTATTTACCCTACTCAGTTATTCTTTTGCTACAATGGCTCAATCCGAGAAATATGTCTATGAGATTGATTTACAAAATGTAGATAAGGACCGAGTAAAAGTCACCTTAAACCCACCAACTATTAATAAAGGTAAGGCCATTTTTGTCATGCCTAGTGTCATTCCAGGCAGTTATTCCAAAAAAGATTATGGTCGTTTTTTGGATGATTTCAAAGCATACGATAAAGATGGTAATTTATTGAAAGTAAGCCTAAAGCAAAATAGTAATTTCCATATTAAAGGAGCTAAAAATCTGGCAAAAATCGAATACTTGGTTAATGATACTTGGGATCATGAGAATAAGGATCAATGGGTTTTTCAACCAGGTGGTAGTAATATAGAAGCAGGAAAGAATTTTAGCATTAATCACCACGCTTTTTTTGGTTATTTTGAAGGTTATAAGAACTTAGCTTATGAGCTTCATTTCAACAAGCCTGCGGAGATGTATGGAAGTACTCCTTTACGCAAGGATCAAGTAAATGCGACTAAAGATGTGTTGTATGCAGAAAATTATGTTAAATTAGCGGACAATCCAGTTATGTATTGTGCACCTGATACGGTGAGTTATATGGCGAATAATACGAGAGTGTATTTTTCGGTTTATTCTCCACAAGATCAGATTAAAGCACAAGACATCGCAGATTTGTGTCGTCCATTGGCAAAGGCTTTGGAGCAGTTTTTTGGAGAATTACCTGTCGATCAATATCATTTTATCTTTTATTTTGCAGGTAGAGATCAAAATCCTTATGTTGATGCTAATGCAATGGCTGGTTTTGGTGCTTTAGAGCATTCTTATTGTTCTTTTTATTATCTACCAGAAATTGGACAACCTAGTATACTCAATCCGATCATCCAAGATGTGAGTGCCCATGAGTTTTTGCATATTTTGACCCCACTAAATATCCATAGTGAAGAAATTGAGAATTTCAATTTTCGCAAACCTAAAATGTCTCAGCATTTATGGATGTATGAAGGGGTTACAGAATACTTTGCCACTTTGGTACAAGCACAATCAGGGATTATTAGTGAAGAAGAATTTTTTGATAAAATCAAGGAGAAAATCGGTCAAGCAGCGGACTTTGACCCAATTTCTTTCACCAAAATGAGCAAACAAATCCTCAAAGATAAGTATCAAGATGACTATCTTAACGTCTATCAAAAAGGTGCTTTGATTGGTATGGGTTTAGATTTGGAATTATTGCGTTTGAGTGAGGGTAAGGTGAGTCTAAAAAAGGTGATGATGGACTTAGCAGCGAAATACGGTCCCAATAAACCTTTCAAGGATACAGAACTAATTGAGGAAATTATTCGAATGACTTATCCTGAAATGCGAGATTTCTTCAATAAATATGTAATTGGTAAAGAAACGATTGATTATAATAAATATTTAGATGCTATTGGTTATCAATTTGTCAAAGAAGCAGAAAGAAAAAGTTTCAAAGTTGGTTCTTTTGCGCTTGGTTTTGATCCAGAAGTGTCTAAATTAATGTTTGTACAGGTAGAAGATAATGTATTGGGGATTGAGGAAAATGATAAGCTGGTAAGCATTAACGATACACCTGTCACAATCGCTAATGTACAACAAGTGGTAGGTGATTATTTGATCAATAATCAATCAGCAGATGAAATCCAAATGACCGTCATTCGAGGAGATAAAGAAGTTGAATTGAGTGGTAAACCAATCGAAAGTGTTTCTATTGTCAAAAATCTAATAGAAGCGCAACCTGAAGCAACAGAAAAACAACTGAAATATAGAGCCATTTATTTTGGTCAGTAATAAGATCAAAATAAATAATGGTTATTCTTTTTAAAGTGTAAGCAATAGCTCCATACAATAAAGAACCTTTGTAAGGAACAGTCAAAAAATAATTGTACCATTTTGATTGATAAATTTACCCCTATAC
>JAHDFT010000127.1 GCA_020628015.1 Bacteroidota bacterium | reverse complement strand
CAAATGGCACGGCATCCCACCTAATGACGAGCAGCTTGCCTCCGCCCTCTCTCAATTAGAAGAAACCCTAGGTGACTATTAATTGATATTAAACACCAAACCGTAGGGACAAGGCACGCCTTGTCCAAAAAGGCACGCCTTGTCCCATCCATTATCATTCAAGAAAGCATACTAAAAACCATGAATATATTATCCAAATACCCCACCTCCGGCATTAAAGATACCCGTAGCGGCTTTGGTGCAGGAATCGACTATCTAGGCGAAACCAATCCCAATGTCATCGCCCTCTGTGCCGATCTGACAGGCTCTTTAAAAATGACCAATTTCCGCAAAAACCATCCCGACCGCTTCTTTAATGTCGGTATTGCAGAAGCCAATATGATGGGCATTGCCGCAGGCTTAACCATCGGTGGAAAAATCCCCTTTACAGGCACCTTTGCCAATTTCTCCACAGGGCGAGTTTACGATCAAATTCGTCAATCTATTGCTTATTCAGAGAAAAATGTAAAAATCTGTGCCTCTCATGCAGGGGTAACGCTAGGAGAAGATGGGGCAACTCACCAAATCCTAGAAGACATCGGTATGATGAAAATGTTGCCACACATGACCGTTATCGTTCCTTGTGATTTTACACAAACCAAACTCGCCACCATCGCCATAGCTGATCATCATGGGCCTGTATACCTTCGTTTTGGTCGTCCTAAAGTACCTATATTTACTACAGAAGCACATGGTTTTGAGATTGGTAAAGCACAAACCCTTCACGAAGGAACAGATGTGACGATTATCGCTTGTGGGCATTTGGTTTGGGAATCCATGCAAGCCATTGAAACCCTAGAAAAAGAAGGCATTTCCTGTACACTTATTAATATGCACACGATTAAGCCCTTAGATGAGGCAGCGATTATTGAGGCAGCTAAAAAGACGGGAGCCATCGTTACCGCAGAAGAACACCAAATCAATGGTGGATTAGGAGATAGTGTAGCACAAACGCTTGTTCGCAATCACCCTGTCCCGATGGAAATGGTAGGGGTCAACGATCAATTTGGGGAAAGTGGAAAACCTGCACAATTGATGGCAAAATATGGTATCGCAGCGGCTAATGTCATCGAAGCAGTGAAAGCTGTTGTAGCTCGTAAATAGTAAGGGATTAATCATGCTATAGGTATTTAGCCCTTCAATCTCCCCACATTAAAAAAAAAACCGTATCTTAGAACTTTCAAATAAAAAGAAAATTTTAGCGTTCATATAAAATGACGGTTTTTTAAGGCTTGTTCATGGTTATCCTCATGAACAAGCCTCAAACGCAAGATCTACCGCAATGAAAGTCATCAAAGATGAAGTCATTACGCAGCAACTCCTGAAAGCCAATACTAAAGAAGCAGGATTTCAAATGTTGTTGGAAAAATACCAACAAAGAGTCTATTGGTTTGTTAGGCGAATGGTGGTTGACCACCAATTAGCCGATGAAATCGTACACAGCATTTTTATCCAAATTTGGCACGAAATCCCTCATAATTTATCGAACACCAATCTATCCGTCCTGTTATATAGAATCGCAACCAACGAGACATTAAATCATATTAGGAACAAGTGAAAAATAAGTTTACAGTTTTGATTAGGGAAATTTGACACTAGACGAGGCAAAAAACGTAGGCAATGCAGGGCATTGGCGAGGCTTTTTAACGAAGTATAGGGGCAAATTTATCAATCAGAATAAAAAGTTACTTTTTTTACTGTTCCTTAAACAATACAATCGTGAACAAAACTCATGATTTGTGCAAACCTTTTATAAGACAATGGTTGTTTAATGAATTGATGCCTTCATCCCCTTTTGGTGGATTATTTGTCTTTTAATAATGTAATGGTAAACGAATCCCCAGTAAATATTCCATTACTTATTCACTATCAATATATACTGAATGAAAGTTATGACCAGTATCACGGATCAAGAAATCCTTGCTAAATTTAGCAAAGCTTCAACAAAAGAACAGGCTTTTGGCTTGTTACTAAAAAAATACCAAGAAAAATTATATTGGCATGTTCGACGCATTGTTGTGGATCATGAAGATGCGAATGATGTCTTGCAGAATATATTTATTAAGGTATGGAAAAATTTAGATCGCTTCCAGCAAAATTCTAAGCTCTATACTTGGCTCTATCGAATCGCTACTAATGAGTCGTTAACCTTTATCAATCAACGCAAACGCAAAAGCGCAGCCCCTTTACAAACAGATGATTACGACCTCTCCGCACAACTCAAAGCCGACCCTTATTTTGATGGCGACGAAATTCAGATTAAACTTCAAAACGCTATTGAGCGTCTACCAGAAAAGCAAAAATTGGTTTTCTTAATGCGTTATTATGATGGTTTGAAATATGATGACATGTCAGAAGTCTTGAGTACTTCTGTCGGAGCATTAAAAGCTTCCTATCACCATGCCGTTAAGAAGATCGAAAGATACTTGAAGGAAGATTGAAAAATACTTGATAGACGATTAAACTATACCAAAGGTCACACATCTAACCAGATGTATTTTGACAAATATGGAAAAACAAAACAACATACAGAAAGAGCTACAATCCTTATCACCATTGCTGGCAGAGCTTAGAAAGCATGATCCTTTTAAAGTTCCTACAAATTATTTTGAACAATTGTACGAAGATGCTTTAGAAGTCAACAAAACAGACATTCAACTGTCTGAACAGCTAAGTCAACTGCAAAAAGACAATCCGTTCAAAGTACCTAAAGCCTACTTTGAAACGCTGACTAAGGAAACAATGCAGACCTTGCAATTTGTAGAAGCATCAGCAGATCCAAACACGGATTTTCTGGCGACCTTCCATCAAATGTCTGCATTCAAAGTACCGCCTGATTACTTTGAGCAGTTAACAGCCAATATACAGGAGCTAATCCGCTTTGAAACGAGTGATCTGGAAGCCGAAACCGCTTTCCTAGATGACATCACACAAACGGAAAGTTTTAAAGTACCAGCACAATATTTCGACCAGCTCGGATCGTCCATTATGAATGCGATTCAAGATTCTGCCGAAGCCACAGCAGAAGCAGAAACCACTTCAAGCTTACTCGAAAGCATTCCTAAAACAGAACAAGGATTTACCATCCCATCCAATTATTTCGAGCAATTCCAAGCTCAAATGATGGACAAAGTTCGGGAAGAAGCTACAGAAACAGCAGAGACACAGTGGATAGAGAAAAGAGTCGGAAAATATAGTCCATTCCTAGTTCCAGAAGGTTATTTTGACGAATTTTATCAACGAGTGATGCAGCTCGTGCGTCAAACATCCGATGGAGCGAAAGTTATACCAATGCAACCCAAAAGATCACAGGACGAAAGCCCAAAAATTTGGCGACGTGTTCTTTCAGTTGCAGCAATTGCCCTTGTCTTTTTTATGGTGTTATTCACACTTAATTTATCCCAAACAGGAACTAATAGCAACAATCCTATGGCAGAATTAAGCGAATCACTAAAGCAATATAAAGCAGACAAAAATACACAAGAGCTAATTGCATCAGCCACCAACTTGTATTCCTTGGATGATTTAATGTACGGAGATGTCGTCGAAGTTGATTCCGATATACTCAGTCAACTCAAAGATGGTTTAGAGCAAATTGCCAATGAACCAGCTTTAGAATTAGACCAATTTGATACACAATCCTTGGAAAATTTCCTGCAAACTTTATAATCCTACTGATATGAAAAAGCTAGAACTGGTAAGTCACCTGAGATTATTACTCATTATCGGATTCATAGCCATTACTGCACCAACTTTGTCTGTAACGGATGCTTTGGCTCAATCCTCTACCGAATTGGAAACTTTGTTAAAAGATCATGTCAAGAAGCGTTTGGACTTGACAGCGGACGAGGCAGCAGATTTTTGGCCTGCTTATACCGATTATCGCCGAGAAAAAGCTGCGATTTCTACAAATAAGGAATACAGCGCATTGGAGCGAAAAGAAAAGATGCAAACTTTAGAGTCTACCTATATGGAGAAATTCAAATCCATACTGCCTGATGGTAAAGTTGAACTCCTCTATAAAGCCGAAGAAGAGTTTAAACAGATACTCATCAAGACACTCGAAAAAGCCAATTGAAGTACTTCATTGGATAGTCTGCTAAATGCTACACTTGATTCCATATCTACTCCCCATTTAGCAGTGGAAGATTCTTGTGATCAAGAATAAATAAGATTAAGGTGAAAGCAAAAAGGGCTTGGCAATTTAATATTGTCAAGCCCTTTTTGATTGTCTGCAAGCGTTCTTTTACAAATTCCGAAACCGTCTTCTACGACGATAAGGGAAAACATCTACGACTTCCCCTGCATTGATCCGATTCTGCATTTCTTTCCAAAATTTGACATCAAATATATCTCCATGCAAATCGTCAAACATTTTACGGATGTGGTTATGACCAATTAAGAATTTGCGAAACTCTTCAGGGAAAATATCATTCTCATTGACCGAGTACCAAGCCTCCGAAGCATATTCTTGATAATAATCTCTAGGTTCAGGAATCCGACGGAAATTACAATCCGTCAAAAAGCAGATTTCGTCGTAATCGTAGAAAACAACTCGACGGTGACGAGTCACCCCGAAGTTTTTCAACAACATATCACCTGGAAAAATATTCGCTGCGGCCAATTGCTTAATCGCATTACCATACTCCCCTACTGCCTCTTCCGCCTCTGCATCTGTAGCCTTATCCAAATACAAATTTAGGGGAATCATTTTTCGCTCTGTATACACATGTTTGACAATGATTTTATCCCCTTTTTCACTCAACAAAGAAGGCGCAACCTTTTGTAATTCATCCCATAATTCTTCTGAAAAACGATTGCGATCAATGGCAAAATTTTCAAACTCATGTGTATCTGCCATGCGCCCCACTCGATCATGTAATTTCACCAATTGATATTGATTCTTTACATGCTGACGAGTCGCCTTTTTAGGTGGATCAAATTTATCTTTAATTAACTTAAAAACGATGGGATAATTGGGCAAGGTAAATACCCGCATGACCATTCCCTTAATCCCTGGGGCAAGAATGAATTTCTCTGAAGGATTTTCATTCAAAAAATTCACCAAATCTCTATAAAACTCCGTCTTTCCATGCTTACTAAAACCAATAGAATTGTATAATTCTGAGATGCTTTTAGTAGGTATGACGGTATGCAGAAAAGCTACTAGTTCGGAAGGATATTCTACTTCTACTAAGAAATAAGAACGGGTAAAACTGAATACGATACTGACCGTATTGACATCAAAAATAACCGTATCTGCATAAATCCCATTATCACCATGCAATAATGGCAAAATAAAAGGCATATACACATCTTTGCCATCTTTAGGCGTGGCAACCCGTCCTACAAGATAGGCGGCTTTATTTCTAAAAAAGATAGAGGTCAGGCATTCCATCCTAGAGGATTCGGTAAATTGATTGGTGGGAAAGACCTCTTCTTTAAGGCGATCAATAATCAATTGAATATCTCGATCTATATCTTCAAAAGAGCTTTTAAACTGACAATCTAAAAGCATATTTTTGAGGATATTTTTGAGCGGATAAGATTGAGAAGTATAGGTTTTAAAAAGTTGGCGTTTGGATCGAATTTTGGGCGTACTATTTTCGTCAAAGGAGAACATCATTTCAGGATCACTCCCAACGTCTTTAAAAACCTTGCGATAAACCGAATTATAGAAGGTTTCAATCACTTCATAACCCTCACGTTCCGTTATGGCTTGTTGATAAAGCGTTTTAACTGCTTTCCACAAAGATTTATCCGAGATACGTTCTCCCAAAGTGTTTTCAATGGCTTTAACCATAGATTTTACACTATCTTTGTACAAAGTTTGTCGCTCTTGAGAATCAGATTGTATACCATGCCAGTCTCTTTCTTCAAACCTTTGACGGGCTGTTTTCGTTATGTGTCTGAAACGATTAATGTACGTCTCAAAACCACTTAATATTTGCTCACAAACTTGTTGAGCCAATGGATCAATTTGCATGCTTAATTTTTTTTGAGGAGATCATAATGCTTTGTGCTATTATCTACTGGAGCTAAAAATCTCCATAGCACAAACTAAAACCTCGCATTGCCATCTCTTCTTTTAAAAAAAATCACTTATGAAAAAAATAATTCTTAGCCTATTATTCCTAATGGCTGCCTTGAATGCAGACGCATCCTATTTACTTTTACATATGGATGAAGATCAAAAAGCACACCTAAAAGCCTACGGCATCGCTTATTATGTCCTTGCCAAGGGTGTACATGTGGATTGGCTGCTCAATTATCGAGGCGGTAGCTTTGCTTTTGAATACCATAAAACCTTAGAAGCAGAATGTCGCATTAGAGGAGTCAGCTATGAGGTTGTACCTGATGTCAAATATACCTCCATCTTACAAAAGATTGCCGCACCAAAGGCAAATATGGATGTCATTAAGTTGGAGAAGTTGCCAAAGGTAGCGGTTTATTCCCCAAAAGACAAGCCACACCACCCAGATTTACCCTGGGATGATGCCGTAACGCTTGTACTTACCTATGCAGAGATTCCTTTTGATGTGGTATATGATGAGGAAGTACTGTCGGAGAAACTAGCAGACTATGATTGGCTGCATTTGCATCATGAGGATTTTACGGGGCAATATGGTAAGTTTTATCGTAGCTTTAGAAATGCACCTTGGTATACTTCACAGGTAAAATATGAAGAAGCCAAAGCCAAATCACTCGGTTTTAACAAAGTATCCCAGATGAAATTGGCGGTTGCACAAAAGATCAAGGAATATGTCGCAGCAGGTGGATTTATGTTTGCGATGTGTTCAGCAACCGATACCTATGACATCGCCTTATCTGCACAGGGTTTGGATATTTGTGAAAAAATGTTTGATGGGGATGGATCAGATCCAAGCGCACAGTCTCGTTTACAATATCACAAATGCTTTGCCTTCGAGAATTTTAAGCTCTCCAAAGATCCAATGCAGTATGAATATGCGGATATTGATGCGACCGAATCTCGTAAGGGGAAGGTACCTAAAAATCTAGATTACTTCAATCTATTTGAATTCTCTGCCAAATGGGACCCCATTCCTTCCATGTTGACCCAGAATCACACCCAAGTCATCAAGGGCTTTATGGGACAGACAACGGCTTTCCGCAAGCCCGTCATTAAGGATAATGTCTTGATTATGGGGGAAAATGGCTCGGCAAATGAAGCACGTTATATTCACGGCGATTTCGGTCAGGGCTTTTGGACCTTCTATGGCGGTCATGATCCAGAGGATTACCAGCATTTTGTCGGTGAACCAGAAACCGATCTCAACCTCCATCCTCAATCTCCTGGCTATCGACTGATTTTGAATAATGTTTTGTTTCCTGCGGCTAAAAAGAAGAAGCAGAAGACTTAGGGATGATTTAGTATATTATAATTAAATTGAAAGGACAGGCAGTTTCTATTTTTTTAAGGAATAGGGGCTGCCTGTTTTTTTTGTATCGTAGGATAGGAAGGGTTTATATCTTTAGTTTACAGTCACTTACACTAATGCAAAATCATCATTCATTAGATTTTTTATTTGCAATTCCCAATTAAATACTTTAAGTTTGTAAAACTTAAAACAAAGTATACTACAAAGTTAAATGTTTTTATAATTAGCAACCAGTTTTTTATATACTACTCCATCATCTTCTTAGGCTATATTAGTACTCTTCCCTATTGTTAATTTATATTTTTCTAGTTAACACTTAATATTATTCCAGACTACTTACGTTTAATATTCTTTTCTACTCAATCATAAGCTTTTTAACTGTATCACTAAAATTAGATTTTAATCATTAACAAGTACTTTATTTGTTGAATGGTATAGCTGTCTGCCTATAGCATAAAGGAAAAGGTAGGTCATATTTACCAATTCAATAGGAAAAGGTGTGTTTGTTCACGATTAGGAAAGTTAAATTTATTCCTTCACCTGATATAGAATCACCTATTTATCATGGAAATAACCAAAAGCAATAATAATTCATCTAAAGTTGTACAACAGAAAGGCGGCTTTTTTCAGCCTCAAGGAAGCAGTACATTTTTTGGCGTTGCTCAAAAGAAATCCTTCTTTTCACCTACAGCACAGCCTAAACAGAAAAGTGACTTTAACAAAAGCGAGGGGCCTGAAGGATTATCTTATCTACCTTCTTTATCTAAAAAAAGAGATGGAGGAGCTGCTGCTGATGTCAATTCACCGAATCAGGATAAAGGGGCTTTAGTACCTTATCAATTTCGTCAAACCAAGACTAAAAAGAAGCAACAGAAAGCAGCATCTAATAAATTACCTCCTTTAGTACAATTACAAATGGAGGGAGCTTTTGGACAAGATTTTTCCAATATCAACATTCGTCAAAACTCTTCTAAAGCTCAAAAACTAGGGGCAAGAGCTTTTGCTCAAGGAGAAGAATTGCATTTTGCATCAGGAGAATACCAGCCTAATACCACTAATGGACAGGAATTAATTGCTCATGAACTAGGGCATATTGTACAAAATAGACGACAGCAAGTTAAACCTACTGGGGAAGCTCCTGACGGCACACCAATTAATGATGATATAAAACTAGAGCAAGAAGCTGACCAAATGGCACAGAAAGCGGTGCGTTATCAGGTAAAGGAAACAGATATAGAACAGCAATCAGCACCAAGGAATCGTTCAAATGTGACACAGGCAAAAATGGTAGTACAAATGAATCCTATCATGGGAGCTACTTATGAAGACGAAGGGAAAGAGACAGATGGAAATGAAACTAGTGATTACCAAGAGGGAAATAATCATACAAATGAAGGTGCTTCAACAAATGGGGAGGTAGATGACAATCAATCTAGTGGAAAAACAGGTGGATCAAAAAGTCGAGGAGGAGGTAAACCTAAAGAGGAGGAAAATGGGGATGGTGAAGGAGGAGAAGCTAGTACAAATGACGAAAAAGAAGGAAATAGTCATACTGAAGGAAATCATGGTACTAATGAAGGTAGTTCAACAAATGGGGAGGTAGACGATAATCAATCTAGTGGAAAAACAGGTGGATCAAAAAGTCGAGGTGGAAGTAAGCCTAAAGAGGAGGAAAATGAGGATGGTGAAGGAGGAGAAGCTAGTACAAATGACGAAAAAGAAGGAGCAGGTACTGGTACAGATGATAGTAGTACAGGTAATGCTAATGAAGGTGGGGATGGAGATACTGGTGATGTTTCTGGAAATGGAGAAAATACAGACGCAAGTACAGGAGCTAATGGGGAAGGACAAGGAGAGACAAATGCGGGGGATAGCTCTGATGAAAATACCAATAATGAAGGTAACGCTACAGATCAATCCTCAACAGGTGGGGAAAATAATACACCAAACACAGATACAAAAACAACAGAAGCAGGAGCAGCAGGGAACTATTTAAGAGAAGCTGCCCATCCATTTTTCCAAAAAGCATTAGATAAAATTGAAGCTTTAGCAGATCAACACCAAAAAACTAGCCCAGCTCATTTAAAACGACAAGAAGCAGAACAAGCCGTAGTACCTTCTACTAAAGAAGGTCAATCAAAAGCTGATGCTAAACGAGTTCAAAAAGTAGGCAATAAACCCAAACCAAGTACCAATAAACAAAAAGCGAAGTCTGATTTTGATGCTAAACTGAAAGGCAGTCTACCAGAAAAAATCAAGGATGTAGATGAATTTAAAGGAAGTGGCAAGGCAAAGAAAATCGGTAAGGCAGCAGTAGATGTAGTCGCAGTTGATAAAGATAGTGTGATTGGGACTTATGGAGAAATGAAAGATCGACCAACACCTGAACATCTAAATACTAATACAGTACCACTACCCTCCTTAGAAAAAGCAACAGAAACACCTCCATTGAATCTGGCAGATAATATGATCGCAGACTTAAAGCCAGAACATACTGACTTTTCTCACTATAAAAAGGATGTGGATGATGCGATGGAAAAAGAAGGTTTAACCCAAGAACACCTTGATGAAGTAAATTCTGGTGAATTACTTACCCTAAAAGAACATCGCTCAGAAATCGAAACAACGGCCAATAAAGCCCCAGAAGAAATTCAACAAGTTCGCACAGCAGAGATCACCAAAATGAATGAATCCCTGAGTGCAGAAGAAGCAGCGGAACGCCAAGATATGCAAAATCAACGCAATCAAGAACTACAAAATGCACAGGAGCAACAAGTAAAAGCCAAAAGTGAGCTAGAAATAAAACGAGAACAAGTAAGTGCGGATATTAACAAAATCTATGAAAACGCACAGCAGCAAGTCAGTCAAAAATTAGACGGTTTAGAAAAAGATAGCTTCAAGAAATTTGAACAAGGACAAAAAAATGCGACACAAATATTTGAACAAAATGTAGATAATAGAATCAAAGCCTTTAAGAAAGAGCGATATACAAAAAAGAACGGTAAATTTAGAACTTTAAAATGGCTGGCAGATTGTGTATTTGGTATTAACCGTTTCGATGAAGTCAAACAAATCCTAGATGAAGAAAGAACTCGCTTTGTCAATAGCATCAATCAATTAATCGACGATATTACCAATCACAATGAAGCAGTCATCAAAGAATGCCGAGATATTGTAGAAAATACCCGTTTACAGATCGCAACTTATGTGGACGGCTTACCAGAATCACTACGAAGCATTGGCGAAGCAGCAGAAGAAAATATCCAAAAAGAATTAGACGAATTAGAGGAACAAATAGCCATTCAAGAGCAAGAATTACAAGAAAAATTAGCGACGAAAAAGGAAGAAGCCATTGCTGCCATAGATAAGGCGATTGAAGAACGCAAGAAAAAAATGGATGGTCTTCTTGCCAAATGCGTTAATGTCCTATTCAACGCCGCTTTAAAATACATTCGATGGGCTTTAACACTCGTAGGCATCGACCCAGAGCCAATAATTGACATGATTACCAAGATCAAGGATGGCATTATGACCATCATGAGAGAACCCAAAGTCTTTTTCAAGAATCTAGGGCAGGCTATTGGCGGTGGTTTCAAACAATTTGGCTCCAATGCAGGGCAATATTTGAAGGATGTCGTTTTTCAATGGTTGGGTAAAAAAGTAGGCGTTTCAGGCATTAAGTTTCCTAAAAAATTCGATCTCAAAGGCATTCTAGGACTCGTCACCTCTGCACTCGGAATCAGTTGGAGCAATATCAAAGGCATGTTCAGCGAATTTTTGGGTGGAGACTTTGTTTCTAAGGTCGAATCGGGGATTGATTTCGTTAAAGGCATGATGCAAGATGGCCCTGCTCATTTAAAAGAGTTAGGTGTTGAGAAAATCAAAGAAAAACTTGCCGAACAGATCGGACAAGAAAAGGTTGATAAAATTTTTATGGCAGTAGATTTGGTCAAATCCATTGCCAAGGACGGTATTAGTGCGGTTGTTGATTTTGTCAAAGAGCAAGCAGCAGATTTGAAAAGCATAGTAAGCTCAAAAGTAGGAGAGATCAAAGCGAATGTGATTCAAGAGATCAAGAATTTTATCAAAACGAAAATTATTCAGGAAGGAATTAAGCAAATCTTGTCGATGGTGACTCCTGCGACTGGTATTGCCAAAGCAGTACAAGGCATTTTCAAGGTGATTCAATTCTTCAGAGAGGAAAAAGATGCCCTAAAAGATTTATTCAAAACCATTGGTCAAGCACTTGGCTTAGTCTTCAAAGGAGATCCAGGTGGCGCATCTGCTCTAATTTTTGATGGCATCCTAAAAGCTATTCCTATACTCCTAAGTTTCATCGTCAAAATCCTCAATTTAGACGGCGTTTTCAAGAAGGTAAAAGAGGTCATTGGCTCAGTCAGAGAAGGAGTAGATAAATTCCTTAAAAAGGTGGTGAAATGGGTATCTAAAATTGTAAAAAATGTCTGGGAAAAAATTAAGGAGTGGTTTGGTAAATTGAAGGAAAAGGCTAAAGATAAATTGAGTGGCAAGAAGAAAAATGAAGAAGAAGTTCCTGATTATGCTGATCCTGAAAAGAAGGCAAAAGTAGTGGCCGCCCTAGATAAATTGGATGAAGAGCAGGAACAATATGTTGAAGGTGGTAAAATTCGCAAAAAGGATGCAAAACAGGTAGTTAAGACCATCAAAGCATCTGAGGAAGGACAGATTTTTAGCAAATTAAAGGTGATTAAGAGTGAGGATGGAAAGAGATGGGATTATTTGTGGGCGGCTAGTCCTGATAATATTCACCCAGGTGTAGGTGCTTGTGGTGGGCTTGATAGTACAGTAGGAA
>JAHDFT010000126.1:3179-12274 GCA_020628015.1 Bacteroidota bacterium | reverse complement strand
AAAACAACCTTTTTTATATTTTTTTCATCCGTCTTACAATAAGCCCTAAAAACCTACCGTTTATTGTAGTGTTAAATGTGATGTACAAAAGCCGATTACATCACAACACAACCAAGAACCAATAATCATTTTCCATATACTTTTAATCATCTTTACCTAGACAATTTTCAAATATTGTGAAAATTGTACTGACTATGCTATGCTTTTAGAATGGCTTTATGAAGCCGCTCTAATTAAGGGCTATCTCTGTCCACTACAAACGCCTTTGGCAATATTTATTGTCGGAAGCCTCCTGACTATGCTATGCTAATTTAACCAACAACAATATCGGGTTATCTCTGTCTGCTACAAACGACTTTGACAATACTTATTGTCGGAATCGTCCTGACCATGCTATGCTATTTCGGGTACTTCAGTTAGGGATAGAATAGGACAGGACACTTCATGAAGTGTCCCTACAAAGTGTCCCTACGAAGTACCTCTATCAAATCCCTACACACAGCTCATTCACCCATATTACAATGACAATTTAAAACCAAAAAATCTATGTCAATTCCACGCGAGCCACGCCAGCAGATGATTAATATCATGTATCTGGTATTGATTGCGATGCTGGCTCTTAGTGTTTCCTCCGAAATCCTCAATGCCTTTAAGATCGTTAATGAAGGCATTTCTAATTCTAATGAAGCATTGAAAGGTACTATCCAAGCCACTATTACTGGTATGGAAGAAAAGGTAGCAAAAGAGAATACCAAAAAGAATAAAGCCTACCTAGAAGCTGCTAGAAATGCCAATCAGGTAACTAATGAGTTTATTAGCTATGTAGAAGAATTAGACCAACTCATGCTTGTCGAAAGTGGCTTTGACCCCATTTCTGGTGAGCCAAATAACCCCGAAGATCAAGATACCCCTTCTCGTATTTTGTTGAGTGATGAACAAAAGGGTAAAGCCTATGAATTGCAGCAAAAAATTATAGAAACCCGTACCAAATACCTCGATTTGTTTGGTGAATTTCCTGCCAAAGAAGCGGCCAAGGACACCAGTTTCTTACTAAGTGCTATGCCCCTAAGAATGCCTGAAACAGCAGAAGACATGGACAAAGATTGGGCAAACTATAATTTCTATGAAATGCCTATTCTAGCGGTCACTACCCTACTCAATCAATTTAAAAATGATGCCCATGCTACCGAACAAATGGTTGTTCAAAGGCTTTCGCAAAAGATTGGAGGCGTTACCCCTGTCTTCGACTTCAACACCATGCAAGCCATTATTGTGCCTAGTTCTAAAAAGGTAGTGGAGGGCGATATTTTTACCGCCGAAATCTATGTTGCTTCCCTTGATAATGACCAACGCCCCTCCATTATGATCGGTGGGCAGCAATTGCCTGTGGATGCCAATGGAAAGGCAGTATTTCAAACGGTGGCATCTGGTGTAGGTTATAAGGATGTCAATGGTAGTTTGATGGTTAAAAATGCGAAGGGCAAAAATAAAAAATTGCGTTTTAGTGCTTCTTATGAGGTGGTGCCTAAACCTAAAGAAAATGAAATGACTCCACCACCCCCTCCTCCTCCGCCACCTAATCGACCAACTGCTGATCCTTTGGAGCTAGAACGAGTAAAAAAGGATAATCAAAGATTGATTGAACAACTGGAAGCCTTAGCGCAAAAGCATCCAGAGCAACAAAAGATGCTCAATCAAATGAAAGATACTAGAATACTAGAACAGCAAATTGCAGAGTTGAAACAAAAAAATCAGGAAATTCAAAAACAACTTCAACAGCAAAAGCAAATCGAACAAAAACCTCCACCAGTTCAAACCCCTCAACCTAAATATGTGCCTCCTGCAAAAGAGTATTACGGTACTGTTTCCGCAGATAAAATGAATGTCTTTTACATTGGTGTTGCCAATCCAATTACTACGGCTGTTTTTGGAGCGAGTCCAGAAGGTTTGGATGTAGTTTGTGAAAATTGTAAAGCAATGGAATATGGTAAGAGTCAGTATACAGCTTGGGTAAAAGGACCTGTAGGCAGTAAAGCAAAAGTACATATGGATGTAGGAGGCAAACGTATTGGTTCTAAGGAGTTTAGAATCAAACGTATCCCTCCACCAGAAGTTACATTAGCGAATAAACCTGCTGGTGCGAGTCTCCAAACAGGTGTTGCCAAAGCACAAATAGGTTTATCCGCTATCTTGAAAAACTTCCCCTTTGATGCAAAATACAATATCCTAGGTTATGACTTAATCATCTCTCAAAGAGGGCAAGATTTATTGGTTTCTAGAAATTCAGGAGCTAAATTCAATGATAAATCACAACAGATTTTGAATAAGTTAAAGGTCGGAGACATGATTTACATAGATAATATTAAGGTCAAAGGCCCCGATAAATTAACTAGAGATATTCCTTCTATTCATTATAAGATTAGATAAAACAGGATTCGGTATAAGTTTAGAGTTCTGACAAGCCTAGTTTCTTTCAAAGAAGAAAAACATTAAGAACATTAAGGAGAAATAAACACTTAACCCTCTTAATTCTTATCTTAATTTCTTAATGTTTCCTCTTTTTAAAATAGCTTAATAAACGTAATCCTTATTGATTTTAGCTTTGTCAAAACTTTAAGTATAAGTAAATAAGTAAATATCGTTACTCCAAGACAGTATGCACTTTATTTATTCATTCACATTTTATCTTTTCTCCTCGCTTTAATAAAAAACAATTAACCATTTCATAAACAGAATTACAGAAAAAAAAACTTATATTTGCAGCGAGTTTGGTCAAGCTTTTGTTATTTAAGAGCTGGCAAGATTCTTGATTCATACGATGACGACAAACAAAATGACAAAAAAGGCAAAAGCACTTATTTATCTTTTGTTTAATATTCTAGGTTGAAAAAGTTTTTTGCTTGAAAGTCTTATTAAACGTGACTTTCACTTAGAATGATGTCAAAAAATCGGAAATGACCCAATAAAAATGAGTCATTGACCGTTTAGTAACAAGTAAAAAATAAATTCCCAATTTTGATTAGGCAAATTGGACGCTAGACAAGGCAAAAAACGTAGGCGATGCAGGCATCGGCGAGGCTTTTTAACGAAGTATAGCGATCAATTGATCAATCAAAATGAGGAAGATATTTTTTCACTGTTACTCAGTGTATCTGTTTGAATGCTTGTGCTAAGTCAACCCCATTTTATCTTAATCATAAATAATCGGGTTTATACATTATTGTTTTTATGACCACCTCATAAGTATATATAGACAAACAGACAGTTATCGTGACTATACAAGATTTGTTTCGGTACTATAGTTTTCCATTTATTTAACCCGACAAAAACGCTGCTTTATGTCAATTCCACGGGAACCGCGCCAGCAGATGATCAATATCATGTATTTGGTGTTAATTGCGATGCTGGCTCTTAGTGTTTCTTCTGAAATTCTGAACGCTTTTAAAGTTGTAAACGAAGGTCTTTCTTTTTCTAATAATGCAATTAAAGGACAAACAGAGGCAACGCTTTATGCGATGGAGCAAAAGATCAAGGAAGAAGATTTACAAGAAGATCAAAAATATTTAGATGCTGCTAGTCAGGCTAGTCAAGTGACCAATGAATTTATTACCTTAATTGACCAAATTGATGGTGAACTAAAAGAAAATGGGTTTGATCAAGAAACGGGCAAATTTGCCAAACCTGAAGATCAAGATACACCTTCTCGAATTTTAGTAGGTAGTGATCAAGAGGGACGAGGTTATGAATTGATGAGTAAAATTGATTCTATTAGAGGGAAATATCTAAGCCTTTTTGAAAATATTGGTGGAAAAGAGATGGAAGCCGATATGGAATATCTAAAAACTTCTATGCCTTTGAGAGAGCCTAAAGTACCAGAAGGAGAGGATGAAGATGATTGGGTGATCTATAATTTCAACCAGATTCCTTCTCTTGCTGCGACAACTTTATTAAATCAGTTTAGAAACGATGCCTATGCAACTGAACAAATCGTTGTACAACGTTTTTCTGAGAAATTAGGAGACATCAAACCTATCGTAAATTTAAGTACTTACGAAGCGGTTATTATCCCTAGTGCTAAGAAGATAGAAGAAGGTGATCCATTTTCAGCAGAGATTTTCTTAGCTTCTAAAGCTACGGGTCAAAATCCTCGAATTACTGCTGGTGGTAGAGAATTAAATGTTAGTGCTAGTGGTAAAGCGGTTTTCAAAGATAATCCTAGAGGAGTTGGAACTAAAGAGCTAAAAGGGCAAATTGCAGCTTTAGATGCTAGTGGAAAGCCTAAAACCTATAACTTTAAAACTTCTTTCGAGGTCGTTCCTAAACCAAAGAAAGAACCTAAGCCTAAACCAGAGAAAAAGCCTGAGCCTAAGCCAGAACCTAAACCAGAACCAGATAAGAAAATTGATTATCCTGATTTACGTAAATTGGCTGCTCAACAAAGAAAAACTATTGATAGTTTAAATCAAATTTTAGATCAGAAAAAAGATTGGGTACCACCATCTAATATACCAAAACCACCGCCACCTCCAAAGAAGGAGAAAATAATCGAAAAGAAAGATCCTGTAACTAAGGAAGTCGTCAAGATTGTAAAAGAACCTGCGGGTACAGTTTCTGCCGATAAAATGAATGTATTCTATATTGGTGTAGCTAACCCAATCACTACAATTATTTCGGGTGCAGAACCAAAAGATGTTGATGCACAAGGAACCAATTGTAAATTGATGCAAACGGGTGCTGGTACATACAATGCTTGGGTTAAAGGTCCAGTTGGTAGCAATGCTAAAATTAAAATGAACGTAGGTTCTAAACATATTGCAACTAGAGAGTTCCGTATTAAGCGTATTCCTGATCCTGTGCCGACTGTAGGTGGTAAAGCAGGTGGTAAGATGGGAACAGGAGAAATGAAAGCGCAATTAGGTTTGGCAGCTACCTTGAAAGACTTCCCATTTGATGCGAAGTTTGAGGTACTTGGTTATGAGTTAATTGTAGCAGAACGAGGACAAGACCTTTTGATTTCTCGTAATCCAGGTGCTAGATTTAATGATAAATCTAAGAGCTTATTAGCTAGAGCAAAAGTTGGAACGCTTTATTACTTCGATAATATCAAGGTACGTGGTCCAGATAAATTGACTAGAACACTACCTTCTATTTCTTTCCAAATTAAGTAATAAGCAAGATAAGATTGGCTTATACTGTATAACTATAGTATACCAAACAATTAATTGATAAATACAAAATCGGAAAGGGTTAGTTATCAGCTATATAGCTGATTCTAGCCCTTTTTTTTATATATGCCATTAACTAATGTAAATCTAAAGAAAACTTGCTAAACCGCTCAAATTAGGCTATTTTTATGCAATGTTTTATTTTAAGAATATAATCATTTTTTTTATTTGTATAGGAAGCTTCACTTCTAGTGCTAATGCCCAAAAAAGTGAGGCTTTAGAGGGTCTGGTCAAACAAATTATACAGCCCTATTTAGATGAAAAAGATACCTATGGATTATCTGTAGGCATTATTGATGATGGTTTTACCTATGAATACCACTATGGTAATTTATCCAAAGATCAAGTAGAACCACCCAATACACAGACACTTTACCATGTAGGCTCCATTACCAAAGTCCTCACCACTTCCCTCCTCAAAATCCTAGAAGCAGAGGGTATCTTATCTGCACAAGATCCGATTACACAATATTTACCAGATTCTATTGGTCAAATGAATCCTCGATTAAAAGACATTAGCCTTTATCACCTTGCCACACATACCTCTGGCTTACCCAAAGAACCTTATAATAAAGTAGAAACGCTTATTGAACGGGATAATCCTTATGCTCATTATCAAATAAAAGATGTGTACCGCTATCTTTTAATGCATCAACATCCTGATTATTTTTTATCTAAAAAGAAACGAGCCAAGCGTTTTCGATATTCGCATTTTGGCATTGGTTTATTAGGACATTTACTTGAAAATGCAACACAAAAAGATTATGAAACCTTATTAGAAACCTATATTTCTCAGCCTTTGGCATTAGGTAATATTCGGATTTTTTTAGATGATACACTAAAGAATAGATTGGCAAAAGGGCATTCTTATGGTGGACAAACCATCAAAGAACAACATTACGCTTCTTTATACAGCTCCGAAGGATTGAAAGCCACCCTAAAAGATATGTTGACATTTACGGCTGCCAATATGGAAGATTCTTTATTGAATCCCATACAAGAAAATCTTAAAAAATGTCATGAGGCACAGCATAAAACACAGATGCAATATGTAAAAGTAGCTTATGGTTGGTATGTCTTCAAGTTTGGAAAAAATGCCCCCTACTCTATTGTTACACATAGTGGACGAACAGCAGGTTACAGTTGCTTTATTGCCTTTATTGAACAAATGCAAGTAGCCGTAGTAGTGTTATCTAACGCTGCTTTCCGAGTGGATGAAACAGGCATTCAGATTTTGGAGTTATTGATGCGCTAGTTAGGTATGTACATATATAAAAGTCAAGCCCATTCCTTCAGCTAAAGCCTTTAATTCTTGGCTCATGGCTTGTTTTTCTTCCCTTTTGTTCCCCACCAATAATATAATGATATTCTTTTTATAATGATATTGCTCTAATACGGTTAATTTTCCTAGTAGACTGATGATCTTGGCTGCGGTCAATCCTTTTGCTAATTGAGTAACAATACCTAGCTTTTTAGCAGCATCAAAACTAGGTTTTACCTTTAATGGATTATCTAATTTAGGTTTGCTAGTAATCAGTTTATCAAAGCGATTTTTAAGGGCTGTACCAATTTGTTTTTCTACTTTGGCTAAGGTTCCTAGTTCTTTTTTGTTCAGTTTGGTTTCTTCTAAAACATTGATTACATCTATTATATCCAACTCCTCTTCAAAAAAATTTTGCGATAGCTGTTGTAAACCTTGCAGACTTTTACCAGTATTGTCTAATAATCGTTTAAATGGATTGGACTTTTTTTTGACGGGCATAATGTATGATAAATGAGGAGATAAAAAATAGAGTAATGGATATGAAACAACAAAAAGTATTGAGTACCTATTTATTTTTTCGCTCCATTACTCTCCTAATAAAATTAGACTAATGATTTTATTTTACTGTCACTTGCACCCTATTATAAAATAATACAGAAAGTGCCTTGTAATATAGACTTACAAATTATTTTTTTGTCACTATAATGTAAGCAATACTTTCTCATATAATAGTAATAGTAATAATAATACCATTCTATTCTTCCTTCTTCTTTCGTCTTTGAACATCAACACCTTCATAACGTACCACCTGTGCTTTAGGCAATCCTTTATAACTAGCATAACTAGGCTCATGCTCAAGCATCATTTGATACATGACCTCATGTGTTTTCACCTTCAAAGCCTGCATGTCATCTTGTGTCATACCAGCCGTAGGAATCGGATCTCCAAAATGACATTCTAAAGTATAAGGTCTGATCAACATTTTCTTTTCGTTGATAAATTGGTGATTACCGATTAAAACAATGGGAACAATTGGTCGCTGTAGGTCAATGGCAATACGAAAAGCTCCAGAATGAAAGCCTTTCAAAGGAATCTCTGGATGTGTATTTCGGGTTCCTTCAGGAAAAATAAGAATAGAAAAATTATTATTCGCATATTCCTTCAATACCTCCACGCTTTTTCGACGGCTTTCTTTGTCACTCCTGTCTACAAATAAAGCTCCTTTAGAAAATAAATAACCTACAACTGGAATTTTCTTAATCTCAATTTTCACTAGCGGTAAAAAAGTGATTTTAGTAATCGCTTTAACTACTAATACCGCATCCATCATCGAAGTATGATTAGGCGCAATGACATAAGACTGATTAGGATCAACCTTATCTTCTCCAAAGACATTGATCTTAATTCCTGTCATAAAGGTCCAAATCTTTATGATTAATCTATTGTACCACAATATCCATTTCTGTGTGTTGGTTCCTTTGGTTAAAAGGGATACAATGAAAAAAAATGGTACAGCTAAAACGAAGAAAGTCCCAATGATTAGAACTGCATAAATTGTGTAAATGTATTGTAAGATTTTCAATCTAGTTGTTTTTTAGGACGATATGAAATAAATTGCAATTGTTGTGATTTATGAGTAACTTGTATATAGCTTGGTGCGCCAATTTCTCTTAGTCATTTTTCTGCTTTTCATGAGATCAATGATAGTCAAGCTTATTATACACCAAGTTAGTGACTTACAAAAGTCAAAAAGGTAGATTTATAAAAGAAGTTTAATTAGTCAATTCCTTTAAACCCCTTGCATTCATCCAAAAAGTGGCTAGTCTTCAACTTCTGTAATCAAAATTATGAAATACAACGATGATAACAGACCCTAGCAATTACCTCTGGCAAAATAGACAAAAAATCTTTCTGGATAAAGAAAAAGATTGTTTTACTGCCATTATCTTACATGATGACGAACTTAAAGTTGTAGAGCAACTAGATGGCATACAACACATCAAGGAAGTTTTTAATCGAATCTATCGCATTCGAGTAGAAGCAACCAAGTTAGATGCCATTATGCAGACCATGCGTTATGGCTTAAACATTATCTGTCATCATGCTTATAAGCCAACCAATAGTACAGATACTCGCTATTATATTACAGATCAAATTACCGTTAAGTTTGCTCCAAGTGCAAAAAATGATATTGTAAATCAGGTTTTGGATGACTTTGGTTTGCGTTATATTCGTTCTTATAACAATCAAACTTATCTCCTACAAGTTACACAAAATTCCTTCAGAAATCCCATCAAAATTGCGAATGAAGTGGCGATGAAAGATGGAGTAGTTTATGCAGAACCTAATTTAATCAGTCGTTATCAACTCGCCTATCAGCCTGATGATTGTCGGTTTGATGAACAATGGCATCTATACAGTAACGAGGGACCAGAATTGGTAGAAGAGGCCGATATTAGTGTAACCAAAGCCTGGGATATGACCAAAGGAGACCGCTCCATTACCATCGCTGTCCTAGATGATGGTTTTGATTTGGCTCATCCTGACTTACAAGGAGAAAATAAAATCGTTGCGCCTAGAGATTTTGTGAGAGGTAATAATGATCC
>JAHDFT010000126.1:0-3079 GCA_020628015.1 Bacteroidota bacterium | reverse complement strand
GGTAAAGGTTGTGTGATTCTTTTTGCGGCACACAATTTTAATGCGCCACTCCAAGACGCTCAAAATATTAATGGGGTGCGTTATAAAATCGGACGTAGAATCTTTAACCACAAAGATCCTGTCCTTAATGGAAATGCCATTCATCCTGATGTGATTTGTGTCTCTGCTTCTACTAGTTTAAATAAAAAAGCGGCTTATAGCAATTGGGGAAAAGAGGTTTGGGTTTGTGCGCCAAGTAATAATTTCCATCCACTAGATTATAATATCAAACTGAAAGGGCGAGGTTTGTGTACCAGCGATAATTTCAATACAGGACAACATTTATCGCCTAAAAGTCGCTATACACACCAATTTGGTGGTACTTCTGGTGCTACGCCTATCGTTGCTGGCATTGTGGGTTTGATGTTGTCAGTTAATCCTGATTTAACAGCTAAGGAAATTAAAAATATCCTCAAAAATACTGCGGATAAGATCGTAGATTACAAACCTGACTCTGTATTGAATTACCGAAAAGGCACTTATGATGCTAATGGACATTCGGAATGGTTTGGCTATGGCAAGGTAAATGCAGCAAAGGCTGTCAAAAAAGCAAAAGATTTGCTTAAGGATAGCCAAGAGCCTAAGCAGCCTATTGACCAGCCTTCTTCTAGTAGCGTTATTAGTATCTTCGATGAGCCAAATACGCCTCATCCTAGTACGAAATTGCCCTCAAAGTTCAATGGGCATATGCCTATAACTGGTGCTGACACGGATCCACTATTTGGTGATGGAGTATTCAGTCCAGCGAAAATCAATGGAACTAAACAGGTCAAACAAATTCGTCGAGGGGTTGCTATTGATGATTTACAAGAAAAGATTTTTAAAATTACCATTGGTGATAAACTATTGATCACTATGATTTGTGAAGACATTACGGCTAACTTTGATATTTACCTTAAAAAAGATACTCCACCAACACCCTTTAATTATGATCAATTAACGATTGCTCGTAAATCGACTGAAGAAATCATTTTTCAAGGCTTAACAACGGGTGACTATTTTATCCTTGTTCGCACCAATGATCCTGTTGAGCAATTTGACTTTCAATTGTCTTTGTTATAAGAACAATCTACTTCAAATAACTAGGCACCACCCAATCATATTCTTGACGCATGGCGGCTCTAAAATCCTGTGTCGTATAGTTGGTTTGCTTTTTAAAGTATCGACAAAAGTAAGAAGGATCAGTAAAATTCAATTCGTAAGCAATGGCTTTACTAGATAGATCGGAATGCAAAATTAGTCGTTTTGCTTCTAAAAGTAATCGTTCTTGAAAGAGTTGTCTGGCACTTTTACCTACTGTCTTTTTGGTCAAGTCATTCAACTGTCCTGTGCTAATCAGTAGCGCATCAGCAAAATCTTTGGTTGTCCAATTGTCTTTGAAATGCTTTTCTAATAATTGCTTAAAATTATAGAATAAACGTTGTTGATTGGATAATTCAGGCGTTTCTAATAAGGAAGGAAAAACAATTTGCTGGATTTTTAGTAATAAAATAATGGCATAATGTCTTAATATCGCAAATTGATAGGGATTTTGCTGCTTCATTGCCGCTTGTATTTGTACAATAAAATCATTCAATAAAGCATATTGACCATGTAATTCGGCAACTGGTTTTTTAGCAGCCTCCGTTAAAAAAAAGTTGGGATGCTGCCAGATTTCTGCATTCATCTCTGTAAAATAGTAATCCCTAGAAAGCAATATGACATAGCCTCTAGTCGTCTCATTCCGCCTCAATAAATGGACACTTCCAGGAGGGACAATATGGATGCTTTGGTTATCAACACTATAGGATTGAAAATCAATATGGTGATTGCCTCCGCCTGTTTCAAATAAAAAAAGCTCATAGTAATTGTGTCGATGTGCCTGAACATTTTTATCCCCATCCAAAGCAGGTTTGATGGGGATAATACGAAAGTGGGCGGTGATATGGTCTTGATATTTCATACTTCGATTTATTGACTTTTCACTTTAATCACCTTCAAATAATGTACCTGTAAATCATTGATTTTCAGGGCAACAAAATAATGTCCATCAGGTAGATAAGGACTAGGTTGCCAGATGGCTTCGTATTTTTCTGGGGTTAATGTATTTTCCTCCAAATTGGCGACTAATTTCCCTTGTATATCATAGACCAATAAACTGACCTTTGAAGGACGAAAAACACCATAACGAATGTGTAGACTATCTGTAAATGGATTGGGATTGACCTCATAAATCATTCCTTTATCCAAATGAATATCCTGTAATCCTGTAGGAATACCCTCTCCATTAACTACAATATCCCAAGTCCCTTCCCATTTACCTTCTGCATTTTTGCTTAGTGGAATAATGCGGTGGGAGGCATCATAATTGCCATTTGTAATCGAAGCAGCGGCATCTACTTCAATATAAGGATCTCCTTCGAAGTAAATTTGTGTGGTAATGGTGTCAAATCCTGGTGGCGTTACTTTGACGTGGATGTGTGCTGGTCGGAACTGGCTGCCGTTGCGATAATGACCTGGTTTGATGGTTTCAAAAACATAAAATCCTTGATCATTGGTGGTGATTTTCCCTCGTAAATTATAACCTTCATTATCATAGGCACCGTCATCATCAGCGTGCCACAAATCTATTACCGTATTTGGAATATACTCTGAACAATCTAAATTAAACACTCGTCCACTAATGATTAGCGGCTCGCCTGGTTCGTATATACTTGCCAAACGGCCATCGGTTAAGCTAGGAGGATTTTCTGTATAGAAAGGACCTTCTCCATAATAATCTAAGGTTGTTGCATCACATTCTTGCAATTCCTGCTTGCCTTTAGGCTTGGGTTTCGGTTTAGCAGTTCCGATTTGAGGTAATAAAGTAATGCCTAAAGCAGATAGGCTGGTATTTTTTAAAAATTGTCTTCGGTTTTTTTTTGGAGTATTTGCCATATGACTGTCTTCGATTTATTGTGTATAATATAGATCAAACTCATCATTACATTGATGTAATAAGTTATACTACAAATATAAACGAAAGACAGTTAAAAAAAGTAGGACAAATCATAGAAAGCAT
>JAHDFT010000125.1:9807-12340 GCA_020628015.1 Bacteroidota bacterium | reverse complement strand
GCACTCAAAATCACCACAATAAAGACCGAAAAACCATTCCCGACCAATGTATACATGGGGCCAGGACAGGCACCAGACAAAGCCCAGCCCAAACCAAAAATAATCCCTCCAAAAAGGTAACGGGGAATGCTGAGGTTTTTGTCTTTGAAGGTGATTGGGGAGCCTTCTATATTTTTGAGTTGTCTGCGCTTAATGAATTGGATGACCAATACGCCTATTGCCAATGCAGAGCCAATAATGCCGTACATATGGAAGGATTGAAAGCGAAACATTTCTTGAATGCGGTACCAGGAGATGGCTTCGGATTTGGTCATTATAATGCCGAAGAGTATGCCGATGAGGAGGTATTTGAGGTATTTCATTTTGTTATTTTTATGCACCAAAAATCAAAGGAAACAATAAAAAAGTCATCACCAAACCGCCAATAAAAAAGCCGATAACAGCAATGAGCGAAGGAATTTGCAAATCAGATAAGCCGCTTATTGCATGACCAGAGGTGCAGCCGCCTGCCCATCTTGCCCCGAAGCCCACTAAGAAACCACCAACAACGAGTACTAAAAAGCCTTTCACCGTTCCCAAACTCCCCCAATTAAACAATTCCGTCGGAGCTAAATCGCCTTGAAAGGAGATGTTTAAAGCTTGTAAATCTGCTATGGTATGGGGACTAATTTGCAGTGGCTCAGGATTTTGCAAGAAGGTAGCCGCAATAAATCCCCCGATAATGGCTCCAATAATAAAGACTAAATTCCATACTTGTCCTTGCCAATTGAAGTTAAAAAAGGGAACCCGTTTTCCAGCTCCACCAATGGCGCAAATGCTGCGTAGGGTACCACTTACACCGAAGTTTCCTCCTGCCCATAGTAGTAGGATCATGACTAGGGCAATTAATGGGCCTGAGATGTACCAAGGCCATGTTTGAGATAATAATGAAAGCATTGTTTTTTATTTTTTGATAAAAATTTTTCTATTTCTAAAATAATTGGGTTCAATCCCTTTCAATTAATTTTAGAGTGAAAAAAATCAGCTATCCAATAGGGAATAACTAAGGACTTAGTATCTCATCTATTTAATTCAGCCCTGAAGGGGCAAAAGCATTAGCATAGGGCATCGCCCTATGAAAACTAAGTATCCATTACAAGCCCTGAAAGGGCAAAAGCCGTTTGGATAAGGGTATGCTCATTAATCAAATGATGGTCAAATGGGCTATTTATTAGGCTTTCGCCCTTTCAGGGCTGAATTTATATTCCTTACTATTCGTAGGGCGATGCCCTACGCTATTGCTTTTGCCCCTTCAGGGCTGGGATAAGATTGTTTCAAATATAATCTCCTCAATTATCTTAGAACTAAGAATGATGTACCTTGAATGAAAAAGCTATTCACATAAATGACTATATGTACATTTATTCATTTTTTATGGCTAAGAATTCTAATATTGTAAAAAAACTAGTCAATAATAAGGCTGAAACAAGGCACGATTAAAAGTCCCCTCTATTTTCATCCATTACTAATAACTCGTCTCATCCAATTGAACTTTGCCCCAAAAAGCCCTATAAATAAAATAAGTATAGCTAATAATCAAGGGAACACCTACTGCTACGAAACCCATCATCGTTTTTAGGGAATTCGTAGAACTGGCGGCATTGTAGACCGTAATGCTATTCGCAGGGTTATTGGTGGCTAGTAATAGTTGTGGGTATAGTTCGATTGCGGTTAAAATGAGTAGTGAAGAGATGGTGATAGAAGAAAAAATGAATGCAGATAAATAGCGTTGCTTGCTTACCAATCTGGGAATATTGGCAATCGCTAAAATGGAGATGATGGGGAAAATAAAGAATAAAGGATTGCTTTGAATTCGATCCACTAAATGTGGGACGTAAAGTAGGGTATAAAAACTGACAATCACAAAAAGGATCACAAAGGTGATGATCGCATATTTTAATAGTTTTTCAATTTTGTCAAATAGTTTACCTTCGGTTTTGAGGCAGAGGTAAAGGCCGCCATGTAGGGTGAATAGTACGACGGTTAAGGTGCCTAGCAAAATCGCATAGGGATTGAGAAAGGAAATATCCGTACCTGTATAATTTTGATATTCATCCAAAGGAATACCTTGTAAGACATTTCCTAGTAGCAATCCTAGCACAAAAGCCAGTCCAATGCTTGCGAAAGAATAAACCACATCCCAAGACCTTCGCCACCAGCGCATTTCCTCCTTACTCCTAAACTCAATCGCAATGGCTCGGAAAATCAACAGAGCTAGAAAGAGCATAACGGGGATGTAAAAAGCCGATAACATCGTCGCATACATCACTGGAAAGCCAGCAAATAAGGTTCCTCCGCCAATCACCAGCCAGACCTCATTCCCATCCCAAACAGGGCCTACCGCATTGAGTGCAATTCGCCTGCTCACATCCTTTTTAAAGAAGAGATGCAAGGCTCCTGCACCTAGATCGAAACCATCTAAAATCGCATAGCCAGAGAAAACTGCTCCTACGACTAAAAACCACCAAGTGGGGTAATCTAAACCTAACAATGT
>JAHDFT010000125.1:0-9707 GCA_020628015.1 Bacteroidota bacterium | reverse complement strand
TTATGTATTACTTCTGTGAAAAGGTCTTTCCAATTCCAACACATCATATGCTTCTGGTCCGTGCTTGATTTTTTTATTCAATAGATAAATGAATAAAAGAAATAAGACCGTATATATGATGGCAAACATAATCAAGGAGAACCAGACCTGATTGGCGGTGACTGTCTTAGACAAAGCATCAGAGGTTTTGAGTAAGCCATAGACCACCCAAGGCTGTCGTCCCATCTCTGCTGCATACCAACCAAATTGATTCGCCAATTGAGGTAGAATCACCGAAAATACAAAAATCCACAATAACCATTTGGTCTGAAATAATTTTTTCTTCCACAATAGAAACAAAGCCAATAAAGTCAAGCCGATTAGAGCCATGCCGATGACAACCATGAGGTGGTAAAACTGGAAAACTGCATTTATCGCCTGTGGTCGCTCGTCTTCTGGAAATGCTTCTAATCCTAGTACGGGCGTTTCAAAATCTTGATGAAGAAGAAAGGTCAAGCCTTTGGGAACAGATAAACCCGTCACCTTCTTTTCCTCCTTATCTACCCAGCCCATAATGTACATATCTGCTACGGCCAAACTATCGAAGTGTCCTTCCATAGCGGCTAATTTGGCAGGTTGGTGATGGGCTACAATATCGGCAGAGCGATGTCCTGTAAATAATTGTGAGAGTGAAAAGAATGCCGCTACATATAAGGCTATTTTGAAGGCTTTTTTAGACATTTCTACATGCCGATCTTTGAGTAAATAGTAGGCATGTACACTCAATACTAGAAAGGCTCCTGCTAGGAATGCACCGATCCAAACGTGGAGGATGCGGTCAACGCTTGAGGGATTGAAGACCATCGCCCAGAAGTCAATGATTTCGGCTCGTGCATGCATTCCTTCTCCGACGACGTGAAAGCCTGCGGGGGTCTGCATCCAGCTATTCGCTATGACAATCCAAACCGCAGAAAACATAGAGCCGAAAAATACCCCGAGTGTAGAAATAAAATGCACCTTGGGACTCACCCGATTCCAACCAAAAAGCAAAATCCCCAAGAAGCCACTTTCTAGGGCGAAGGCAAAAAGTCCTTCAGCCGCTAAAGCACTTCCAAAAACATCTCCTACATATCGGGAATAGGTTGCCCAATTGGTGCCAAACTCAAACTCCATCACAATTCCTGTTGCCACACCGATTCCAAAAGTTAAGGCAAAGATTTTTATCCAAAATCTGGTTAAATTTTCGTAGAGCTTATCCCCTGTTTTTAAATATAGCCCTTCAAAAATGACCAATAATAAGCCAATACCAATACTTAGAGGGGGATAGATGTAATGGAAAGCGATGGTAAAGGCAAATTGTATCCGAGAAAGAATTTCTACATCCATAGGGTTTTGATTCTGAGGTGAGTGGTGACAAACAACTATCCCTTCAAACCTTTGTTAATCCTCACCAGTCAATCCAACTTACTGGATATGGATAGTATTATAAAGTTGAAGGACAGACATAATCTGTCAATGGAATACCTGTTTGTTTAATGGCTTTAAAACCTCCTTGCACATCAATGAGGTTGTGATACCCTCTTGACTTAAGTATAGATGCTGCAATCATAGAACGGTATCCGCCTGCACAATGTACGTAAAAAGCTTTAGATTTAGGAAACTCTGCTAGGTGATTATTTAGTTCACTTAAAGGCGTATTTTTTGCCTCCATAATGCGTTCAGATAAATATTCTGATTCCTTCCGTACATCAAAAATTGCTGCTTGTGTCTCTTTATGCCCATTTTCTAAGTCTGTAGCAGGCACAGAATTGACCGTATCTACTTCCTTTCCGCTTGCTGCCCATGCTTCGATGCCTCCTTTTAAATAACCCAAAGTATTGTCAAAACCTACCCTTGCTAATCTGGTTACAACTTCTTCTTCTCGACCTTCAGGTGCAATAAACAAAATCGGCTGTTGTACATCCACAATCAATTCTCCAACCCAAGGCGCAAAACTGCCATCTAAGCCAATAAAAATGCTATTAGGAATATGTCCTTTAGCAAAATCCGCAGGCTTTCTGACATCCAGCATCAAAGCTTCTGTTTGATTAACCACCATTTCAAAAGCATCTGGTGTCAATTGTTTAAGTCCTTCAGATAATACCTTATCTATACTTTCATAACCCTCCTTATTTAGCTTCACATTCAATGGAAAATAAGCAGGTGGAGGCAGTAAACCATCGGTCACCTCCTTAATAAATTCCTCCTTTGTCATATCTGCTCGTAAAGCATAATTCATCTGCTTTTGATTGCCCAAAGTATCCACCGTTTCCTTCATCATATTCTTCCCACAAGCCGACCCTGCGCCATGTGCTGGATAGACCATGACCTCATCGGGTAAAGGCATAATTTTTTCTCGCAAACTATCATATAAAGTTCCTGCTAAATCTTCTTGGGTCATGTCTTCGGCTTTTTGTGCCAAATCAGGCCGTCCAACATCTCCTAGAAATAAGGTATCACCTGTAAAAATCGCCTGTTCCTTGCCATTTTCATCCAATAGTAAATAAGTCGTACTTTCCATTGTATGACCAGGTGTATGTAATACCTTAATCTGTAAATTTCCTAGTGGAAAAATCTCTCCATCCTTTGCTAGATGTGCTTCAAAGCTAGGGTTCGCATTTGGTCCATAGACAATTGGTGCGCCTGTTTTTTCTGCTAGGGTGACATGCCCACTCACAAAATCCGCATGGAAATGGGTTTCAAAAATGTACTTGATTTTCACCCCGTCTTTTTCTGCTCGTTTGATATAAGGAGATACTTCTCGGAGGGGGTCAATAATTGCTCCTTCTCCATTATCATGGATGTAATAAGCTCCTTGAGCCAAGCATCCTGTATAAATTTGTTCGACTTTCATATATTAGGATTTGTAGTTTTACTTTTAACTATTTTGACTTACCTGCATAGTATACTCACGAGGATCATCTACTGCTTTATTTTGAGTGCTTTCTACCGCATTAGCAGTTGTTAGGAAAAAATTATCCTCTTGCATTCTAGTAAATAAGCCATTTCTAAAAAATTTATCTCGCAAAGGTCCTTTGACCTCAGAAAACAATAATTTTATCCCATATTCCTCCGCCAATTCATCATGTAGGTCATTAAGCATATGTACTGCGCTTGAATCAATATTATGAATCCCTCCTGCCTCCATAATCACCGTTTTAATCGCTTTATTCCCTTTAACTTGATCCAAAATCTGATTTTTAAATAATTCTGAATTACCAAAAAACAATTGAGCATCAAAGCGTAGGATCAGGCAATTAGGATCGGTAATCAAATTATCAAAGCGATGAATATTGCGATAAGTGGAGGTATTTGGAACCCTTCCCATAATGGCAATATGTGGATAAGCCAAGCGATACAACACTAAAATAATGGAAAATGCTACACCAAAAGCAATACCTGGTTCAATACCAATGATAAGGGTGGCAATAGCGGTAATCATGAAGGCGATAAAATCCAGTTTGTCTGTTTTCCAAAGGTGCTTGGCTTCTTTAATATCTATTAAACCAAATACGGCAACCATAATAATGGCGGCTAGTATGGCTTTGGGGAGGTAGTAGAAATATTGGGTTAGGAAAAGGATGGTAATGAAAACCAAAAAGGCACTAATTATCGCTGCAATTCCCGATTTCGCCCCTGCCTGATCGTTCACCGCCGTCCTAGAAAAACCACCCGTCACAGGAAAAGCATTAAAGAAGGAACCACCAATATTTGCTGCTCCTAGTGCAATCAATTCCTGATTGGGATCTATTTGATAATCCTTATGTCTAGCTTGTATGGCTTTAGCCACAGCATAGGATTCCATATAACTGACCAAAGCAATGGTAATGGCTATGGGTAATAATTGAATAATGGCGGATGTAGATAGATTAGGCAACTGAAAAGCAGGAAAACCACTAGGGACTTCCTTAATGATTTTCACCCCCATTTCTTCCAATCCAAACAATAATACTGAACCGATTCCTAACAATACAACCAGTAAAGGAGAAGGAATTTTTCGGTTAATCTTTCTTGCCCCTAAAATAAGTAATATAGCAGCAAGTCCGATGATTAGCGTAGGTAAATTCACCTCCGAAATGTGTTGTCCTACTACCAATATGGTTTCATGTACCTTTCCACGAGGAATATCTAGTCCTAGTAGGTGTTTTAATTGGCTGAAGCCGATAATGAGTGCTGCGGCGGAGGTGAAGCCTGCGATGACGGGGTGAGATAGAAAATTGACCAAAAAGCCCATTCGCAATATCCCTAGAGCAAATTGAATTACCCCAACCAATAAAGCCAATAAAATCGCCAAAGCAATGTATTCCTCACTTCCCATTGTAGCAATTCCTCCTACTCCACTAGCTACCAGAAGTGAAACCATCGCCACAGGTCCTACAGCCAATTGACGAGAGGTACCTAATATTGCATAAATTAATAAAGGAATCGTCGAAGCATATAAACCGTAAATAGGTGGTAAACCTGCCAACATTGCATAAGCCATTCCTTGCGGTACAAGCATAATTCCCACCGTAATACCAGCCATAATATCATTGCTTAGATTTTTGGTCTGGTACTGCTTTAATTGATTGATGATGGGAAAATGCAATTTCATTGGTTTACTATTATAACACTTGTTAAATTATTCAATTATTAATTCAAAAAAAGGACTGATTAATCAAACCAGTCACACTTTTCCATACAGTCAAAAATTTGTAAGACTTTTCGATCTGCAATTCTATAAAAAACCTGTTTCCCTTTTTTCTCAGAAACTACAATACCATTGTCTTTCATCTTGGCTAGGTGATGTGACATCATAGATATTTCACATTCTGCACCTATTCGGTTACAAATTGTCGAAACATCCAAAGGTTCTTCTGTCTCCAAAACTTCAAGAATTTCTAACTTCACTGGATGAGCAATCGTTTTCAGTATCTTTGCTATCCCTTGCAGTTTATTAGCGGAAAATTTTCTTTTCGTTAATTTCATAAGGCAAATGTATGAATATTTTAATAGTTATTCAAATGTTCAACAACTTTAGTCAAAAATTGTTCATTGAAACCTTATCTGTTTTGTGGTGACATCAACCACAATCTTGCGTCTAGTCTTTGTTTGCTGGTGGAACAAAAATAAATTCGATCCTCTCCTTTATTTTTAATCCATCACTTTTAACTATCAACAAAAGAACAATTATCAAACCTTTTTTCAACTTTTATAAACTTACTTTACCATGCAGATTTTTTTCGCATCTCCATTGATGCAAATACCGCAAGCCTATATGGAAAAAGTCACCTCTATGGTGATTGAATACGCACCCAAAGTACTATTAGCCCTATTAACCCTAATCATCGGTTTTATTATTATCGGTCGCATTGTCAAATTTCTTTCTAACCAAATAGAAAAAAGTGGTATGGATGTATCACTAGCGAAGTTTTTGGCTTCTATTGCTAGTGTTGGTCTAAAAATCATGCTTTTACTCTCTGTTGCTAGTATGTTTGGTGTGAATACCACCTCTTTTATTGCTATCTTTGGAGCCTTATCAGTTGGTATTGGTATGGCTTTAAATGGCAGTATTGGTCATTTTGCTAGTGGGGTGATGTTGATGATTTTCCGTCCCTTTAAGGTAGGAGATTTGGTGACAATAGGCGGTGGTCATACTGGAACTGTAGACGCTATTAATGTCTTCAATACCACCTTGAAAACATTAGATAACAAACGAATCATTGTTGCGAATAGCAATGTAACTGGCAATACAATCGTTAATATCTCTGGACAAGAAACGATTGGTGTAGAATTGACTTATGGTATTGGTTATACTGATGATATTGACAAAGCGAAAGCCATTATTAAGCGAGTTGGGGATCAATGTCCACATATCCTTAAAGATCCTGCTCAGGGTGTCGTTGTTGCAGAATTAGCAGATAGTTCAGTTAATTTAGCGACTCGTCCTTTTTGTAAAAGTGAGCATTATTGGGATACTTATTTTTATATGCAAGAAAATGTAAAAAAGGCTTTTGATAAAGAAGGCATTGGTATTCCTTATCAAACTTTGGATGTCAATATCCTAAAAAACTAGATAAATTATGTATAATGGGGAGGATGATTAATACGCATTCTTCCCATTATATTAAGGAACTGTAAATCCGCAATAATAAATGAAAACATACACACGCACCATCACCAATCCTCCAAATCAAGTAGTAAGCAATGGTCAATTTAATTTTGGTTGCTACAATCGACCTTTTCAGGAGGTCAATCTAATGGATGTTAAACAGCCTTACCAACTTCCCCTACCCCACTTCCTCCAAAACTTACAGCTTCGAGAATGGCAGGCTTTCCAGATGGGTAATAAGGATTATTTTATGATGGTAGCGATTTATAATGCTAAGAAAATGGCATTGGTACAGTTCATTTTTTATGATATTCAACAAAATCAAAAAATTCGTTACGAGAAAAAAGTATTACCCAATAAACTCCAATTACCCAATACCCTATTTGGTGGTATTGCTTCCTATTTTAGTGAAAAATTTAGTCTACGGGTCAATCATGATATAGGCAGTTCCTTTCTTCGCCTTATTGGAGAAATTACAGGCTTCAAAGATTTACCCAATGTCAAAGTTAGAGCGGTTGGTCAGCACAATGTAGATAAATATGAGCCAATGGTCGTTTGTATGCCTTTTAATGAGCGACGAGGCATGTATTCGCATAAATGTTTGATGCCAATGGAAGGCCGACTGCAAATTGGTGATCGAACCATCCTATTTCCCCCTGAAGAGAGCTTTCTTATTATTGATGACCACAAAGGATATTATCCATTCCCTACGATTTATGATTGGGTAACAGGCATGGGTTATACTCCTGAAGGCATTTTGATGGGTTTTAATTTGACCGATAATCAAGTCATCCAGCCTAAAAAATTTAATGAAAATGGTTTGTGGTATAATGGCGTATTACACCCACTTCCACCAATCAAAATCACCCGACCTAATGGTGTAGAAAAGGACTGGATCATTAAGGATGAATATGGAATGGTAGACCTTACTTTTACTCCTGTCATTCATACCTCTGTCAATATCAATGCGCTTATTTTTCGTAGTAATTATAAAGGTCCTTATGGCTTTTTTAATGGTTTTATAAGTAAAAAGAATGGGGAAAAAGTCGAAATAAAACAGCTTTTTGGAATGGGAGAAGATTTTTATTTGAGATGTTGATCTATAAGATACCTTCCGCTAGAACTCTCCTCCACTCAAACTTCCTCAAATCGTCATTGTTTGTTATTAGATACTCCCAAAAAATCCTTACCTTTGCGGACATTTTAGCACCAAGATCATTATTACTCCTAGTGGTTAAAATCCTAAGTTCTTGACAATTTTTATTGACTATCCTTAAACTTGACAGGTCGCTCCGATGGAGCTTAAATAGCTTGGTCGTTTACCTTTCTACAAACATTCAAGCTCCTACGGAGCTAATACTGATAGCTCCGTAGGAGCCTGAATGTTTGTAGAAAAAATGAAAACAAGGAAAAAAAGCTCCATCGGAGCAACCTGTCAAGTTGAATAAAAAAACTGTCAATTATTATAAGACTTAATCCACTAGTCTCCTATTTGATTCATCAGGGATGCAGCCCTATAAATTAAAAATCCTATGAACATCCTTCTTTCATGCGTTGGTAAACGAGGATATATCGCTGATTTCTTTGTTAAAGAATTGGGTGATCAATGCAAAGTAGTTGGGACAAGTAACTCCCGTTGGACAGTAGGCTTCGATCACTGCCACAAAAACTGCATTTTACCCAATGTAGGCAGTCCAGAATATATCCCTGCCCTATTAGAATTGTGTCAAAAAGAGCAAATCGACACTTTGCTATCCTTTTTTGATTATGATGTTTACATCCTCTCCCAGCACCTAGATCAATTTCGTGCTATTGGTGTCACGCCCATTATTCCTAGCCCACAAGTCTGTACTATCGCATTTAATAAATATTTAACTGCTCTATTCTTGGAAGCCAATGGTTTACCAACTCCCAAGACCTATATGAGCCTCAAAAAAGCAATGGCAGCCCTAGAAAATGGCGACTTGACCTTCCCTGTTTTTGTTAAACCTGCTTTTGGTTATGCTAGTAAAGACCTTTATCGGGTGTATAATCTTCAGGATATGATTACTCATTTTACGAATCATAAAGGCATGATTATCCAAGAGTTTATCAAAGGAGTGGAATACAGCTATGATTTGTTCAATGATTTAGAAGGAAAATTGGTGACAATGGTTTGTAAACGCAAAATTTTGATGCGTAGTGGGGAAACGGATAAATCTGAAACCATCTACAATACCAAGATGATGGAAATCGGAAAACGCCTAGCAGAAGTAGTTGGACATGTCGGCCCAATGGATGTCGATTTGATGATGCAAGATGGGAAGCCTTATATTTTGGAACTCAATCCTCGCTTTGGTGGAGGTTATCCAAATTCTTACTATGCAGGAGCCAATTATGTCAAATTGATTATTGATTTGGTACGTAGAGATCAGGCAGCTTTGGACAAAGTTAAAGAAGTGGAATTTTTGGTGGGTAGTAAGATGATGAAAGAGCCAAAGTTAGTGGTCAATAGTTTTTTTGAGATAGAATCCAACTAGAAAGAAATATGTCAACACAATTACAAGCACAAACAGTAGATTTTACCATTGTCGTACCTGTGTACTTCAATGAAAGAAGCCTACCAACCACCTTTGCCAAGCTTAAAGAAGTTGTTTTCGACTATCAAGCAAAACAACACAAACGTAAAGGAGAACTCATCTTTGTAGATGATGGTTCTCGTGATCGTTCTTTTGAAATCCTTTCAGGTTTACAAAAGGAGCATCCTGATTTGGTCAGGGTCATAAAATTTACTAGAAATTTTGGTCAGAGATATGGCTGGCAGGCAGGGTATACCTATGCTAGAGGTAAATGCATTGCATTCATTTCCGCAGATTTACAAGATCCGCCTCAATTGCTCAATGAAATGATAGAGTACCATTATAGCGAAGATTACCAAATCGTTATTGGGACAAGAAGTAGTCGAGATGAAACGCTTTACCGCAGAATCACCTCCAAAATCTTCTACGCCATGATGCGAAGCCTTAGTTTTCCCAATATGCCTAAAGGAGGATTCGATTTTCTACTCATTAGCAACAAAGTACGAGAAGTATTGTTAAAAAATGAGGAGTGCGACAATTTCTTTCAAGGACAAATCCTCTGGACTGGATACGACATCAAATTCATTCCTTATCACCGTATAGATCGAGAATTTGGTAAATCCCGCTTCACCTTTGCCCGAAAATTGAAATACCTATTAGATGGGGTAATGGGTTATTCCTATCTTCCACTACGATTAATGTCCATTCTAGGAGGCGTGATTGCCTTAGCTGGCTTCTTATATGCCCTACTTATTGTGGTTATGCGTTTATCTGGTAATTATCCCTTCCTTGGTTGGGCACCATTAATGATTTTAATACTGGTTTTATCTGGTATCCAAATGTTGATGTTGGGGGTTATTGGAGAATATCTCTGGAGAGCCTTAGCTCAAGTAAGGAATCGTTCTAATTATATTGTGGAAGAGGTTGTTCAAAAAGAACAAGAATAATATCCAACAATTTCATTTTTTTACTAAAAAATCCTTTCAGTGATGGAACAGAAATAAATTAGGCCATATCCTTTATTATTTAGTCTAATACTG
>JAHDFT010000124.1:9238-12348 GCA_020628015.1 Bacteroidota bacterium | reverse complement strand
GTATTATCATTACCAGCCGCAGCCACTAAGACGATCCCTTTCCGAGTCGCCATATTAATCAAGTTCTGCCAAGTCCGACTATGTACAGGTCCTCCAAAGGACATACTTACTACATCCGCATTATTATTGACTGCATGTTCTAGTGCTTGATAAGCGAAGGTAAAAGCCTCACAATCATTATGAAGGTCGCTATCAGGCTTGCATTTCAAAGGCATTACCGTTACCCCTGTTCCTAGCGAACTAATGCCTTTTTTATTATCAGATAATGCGGCTACAATACCAGCACAATGACTTCCATGTGAAAAGCAGTTATCTGTGGCACCTCTAGGTGGACTAGGATTATCGTCTTTATCTGCAAAATCATAACCCTTCACCATTACCCCAGCCAAGTCCTCATGATTGGTCAATATGGCATCATCAATAATCGCTACACTTACCTTATTACTACCCTGGCCAATCTCCCAAGCTTCTTGGGCATTGATTTGATCGAGATACCATTGTTTACCTTGTTTATAATCAGGATCATTCCAGTCTGTGGATTGAAAATGGCGATAGATGGGTACTGGTTCTGCATATACTAACCATTTTTCATCTTGCAAATCTGCTAAAAATGCAGTTGATGTCAACGGATTATCTACTTGAAATAGATAAACGTTTCCTTCTGGAAAGGATTGTGCAAAGGGACGAGATATGGAGCTTAATCCATAATCTGTTATCCATTTGGAATAATTCGTTCCTTCTATTTGTAGTATTTGTCTGGAAGCTTGGAAAAAGACATCGGTATTTGTAGGGAGACAGACAAAAAAATGCTTGTCAGATACCTTTGGCGTATTGGCTTGCAACTGAAAACTCCATAGGAATAAACAGCAGAAAAGCCAAATGATTGATTGATGGCTCAATAGACTAGTGGACTTTTTGTTATGTGATTGCTTTTTAATGAGTTGGGTGGAAGGAATAGGTACCTGTTTATAGCAATTTTTAGCTATAGGAGTAAAATATTGGACTAGTTTGCTATTATATAAGCAAGTATTAAGAGAGAATAGAGGCCTAGCTTTCATAAGGGTTAGGTACATAGTGAAAATGAAAGTATAAATACTAAACCCCTATGCTATGACTTTATTGTGATAAATAAAAAAAGCTTGACTATGTTTCTAAAATATATGAAAAAAAAGTATGATTGTTTTTGTTTGTGTAATAACGAAGTGCTTATTTTCCTTATTCTTCCACGTAACCATAAAACTTGAAACAGGTTTGATGCTCTTTTATCTGGTTATCTAAAAAATAAATGCAGATGTTTCTATGAATTCTTTTCCCTACCTCAACAACATAATATTCCCACTCAACTGCTCTACCCTTCCATTTTTATATTCAATACTTGCTTTATACACATAAGTCCCCATTGGCATAGCTTGTCCTTGAAAATCACCGTCCCAGCCTTCGGCTCTGCTTTCGGGAGCTTGGTGATAGATCATTTTTCCCCAACGGTCATAAACATACATTTCTATACTTTGGATATCTTCTCTTTGTGGGATGCGGAATAGATCATTGGTGCCATCTCTATTGGGAGAGAAAGCGGTAGGTATGATTAGTTTTTCTGGATAAATCACATTGATGTTGACAGTAGCTATTGCTTCGCAACCATAATCATCTGTAGCTACGGCGGTTATATTTGTTGGTTTGCTAAAACTGATCTCGTTTGCTATTTCATTGTTTTGCTCATCATACCACTGTAAGAATTGTATGCTCCCATAACTAGAATGGGTAGTTGCTGTCAATTGGACGGTCTGACCAGCGTTAATGGTGGTATCAGCCATAATGGAGGTAAATTTCACCTCTGAAACGGCAATTTCCTGAGTAAAACTTTGAGTGCAATAGCCATTATCAACGTTGAGTGTCACAGTATGAATGCCAGATGTCGCAAAATACAGCGTTTTCGATTGTGCATAGTTCCTTATTGCATCTACTGTTGTTTGCTCGTCTAGCTGCCAGTCAAAATGAACGATGTCAGTAGCATTATTGATTACTTCAAATGTTACTGCTTCGCCCACACAGGCGGCATTTGTTGAGACACTCCATTCAATATTTGGAATATCAATTACTTCTAGGAAGGCGGTCATTTCGTAGGTACAATCTTCTTCTGTTGTGATTGTCCAAGTGATGAGATGACGACCTATTCCTGCAAGGGTGGGGTCAAATTGTTGATTGGTGATGCCTTTTCCAGTAAAGATTCCTTCTGTTGTTGCTTTTAATTCGATTGGTGTATCTGTTATACATACTTTACTGGGTAGGTCAATAAAATTGAAGGTTCGTTCAGGACATTCTTTTTTAGGGAGGGTTTGACAAGTCGTAGCAACCAGCTCACTAGGCTGACAAGCATCCTCTGAGAAGGCTTTTATTGCTAAATTTATAGGGGTATCTGGTGCTAAATCTTTTACAATATAATCTGTTTGGTTGGCTGCTAATTGGTCTATTAAGGAGTCATTTAAATAGAGTTCGTAATAATCGGCGGCAGCTATGGCATCCCATTGGAAGGTGATGCTGTTTTCTGTAACCGTTTCACAGTTTAAACTAGGTTGGGCAAGTCTTCCTTTTACTTCGACTGTTGTTGTTGCTGTACAATTGTTTGCATCGGTAACAGTAATGGTATACGTACCAACGGACAAATTGTTTAGAAAATCAGCATTTATTGTTTCATCATGACTCCATTTAAAAGAAAAAGGAACCTTACCACCTGCTACTTGCAACTGGATATTAGCATCGTCTCTACCACAAATAATCTCTTCCGTCACTTCTGCAATAAGATTTGGTGCTTCTCTTTGCGATACTTCAAAGCTTTGACTGGCTTGACAACCATACTCGTCTTGCACGAATAAGGTATAAGTACCACTGGCTACATTAAGCAAGTCTAATGACTCACTTATGGATGCTTGTTCCATGTTTTCCCAGCGATAAGTTAAAAGTGCGGAATTTTCTCCTGTAATGCTAATGTCTGTGATGCTTCCATTACTGGAATTGCAAGTAGCGGCTTGTAAGGTTCCTCCAGCAATCTCAATTGCTGGTCTTTCATCAACCTGTAATGTCAAATTGTCTTTACATTGTTGGTTAAAAGT
>JAHDFT010000124.1:6937-9138 GCA_020628015.1 Bacteroidota bacterium | reverse complement strand
ATGCCTGCTGATAAATGGTGTAGTTCTTTAGCAGTACCAATATTCTCTCCTGCTTCATTGAACCATTCTAGGTCTACATTTTCATTAGATAATTGAATGTCTGTGATACTGGCACTTGAAGCATTACAATACGTGTAGCTGATTTTTCCACCATATACTTCAGTCCTTCCTTGTTCGGGAATTTCTATGTTTAAAGTTTCTGTGCAAATGCCATTGGTAGCGGTTAATAAATAATCATCTGCCAGTAGTTGATTGGGGGATAAAGTATTGTCAATCGTTTCTCCTGCACTATTCGTCCAAGTGAAAGTCCAATTTGTCAACTCATTATCTGTCCTTAATTCAATCGCTCCATTAGCAGTTCCACAAGTAGCAGCTTGTATCTTTTCTACATTAAGTTGAATAGATTTTTCTGCTACTATGGTAAAACTGTTAGTATGTTGGCAGTCATTTTCGTCCCTAATCTTTAAGAAATACTCACCAGGAGCTAAGTCCGTTAAATCCCTTTCTTGACTAATGACCGTTCCTGTTGCATCAGTCCATTCATAGGTCAATTCTCCCGTAGCATTGACCACTTCGATGCCTTTAATGCTTCCATTGTTTGCGCCACAAGTGGCAGGGCTAACTTTGCTGAGTTGAATGTCGAGTGTATTTGAAGTAGTAATTGTGGCTGTAGTGGTGTTTAAACAGCCATTGGCATCTGTAATTTCTAGAAAATAAGTTCCTGCTTTGAGTTGATTGATGTCTAATGTGTTGGCAATGATTGCTCCTGTTTCATTTTTCCAAGTAATATTATAAGGTGCTACACCGCCTGTAATGCTGTAATTGACTAGACGACCATTGTCTTGTCCACAAGTGGTTGGAAAGCTTTGTCCATCGGTTAATTGTGGTCCATCTTCATTATTGATTTGGGCTGTTGTGCTTGCTTTACAGCCATTGTCATCAATGATGCTTAAATGATAGGTACCTGCTGCTAGATCTGTTATAGTTAAAACATCCCCAACAACAGTACCCATCTCATTAGTCCACAGAATGCTGTACGGCGGCATTCCCCCTTCGATTTGAAAATCTTCTAAACGACCGTCTTGTTGTCCGCAACTTGCGGCAAGACTGTTTCCTTCAACTATAGCAACTCCTTCTTTATTTGGAATATTAATCGTAGTACTTGCTTGACAGCCATTGTCATCGGTAATAATGACTTGATAATCACCAGCTTTTGCCTCTACTAAATTAGGCGTTTCGGCAATAACTGTTCCTTCAGCATCCAACCATTGATAAGTAATATTTGCATTATTACTGGCATTATCAATGGTAAAACCTGCTGCTTGTCCATTGGCTTGACCACAGCTTGCAGCTTCTATATCCCCTAGTACGATGCTTGGGGCTTTTTCATTTGGTAAATCAAAAGAAGCCATTGCCTCACAGCCTGTTGCATCTACCACCTTCAACTGATAAGTACCTGCTGTTAGTTGGGTAATGGCTTCTGTATTGGGTAAATTGTCATTCGACAAATTACGCCAATGATAAGTAAATGGTGGTAATCCTCCGATGATCTCAACTGCTTCAATACTACCATTCGCTTCCTCACAGCTCGCAGCATTAATTTGAGCATTCTTAATGTTGAGTTCTTCAGAGCTAACCACCTCATAAGTTGCTTCTACTTGACAGGCTGCTGCATCGGTGAGGATTAATGTGTAGCTGCCTGCTGTCAATTTGTCGATGCTATTAGCATCCGAAAAGATTTCCCCTTGCGTATTTTTCCATTCGTATTGATAAGGTGCTTGTCCACCTGCAATACTAATATTGTTAATGCTACCATTGGCTTGCCCACAAGTAGTTGCTGTCACCTTTGCATCTATATTTAATGCTTCACTTGTTTCAATTTCAAAAGTTTTATAAGCTTGACATCCTTTAGCATCTGTGATGAATAATTCATATTTCCCTGCTGCAAGATTGCTTAAATTAGCTTGTTGATTATCTAGTAAATCATTATCTATTTTCCATTCTACTTGATAAGGAGCTGTACCGCCTATAATGTCAATTTCAGTAATGCTACCATTAGCCAAACCACAGCTTGTAGGGATCATCTTTCCGCCACTAATGCTCACCCCTTCTTGATTATTGATGGTCATTTCCTCCTCAATAGCACATCCATTGGCATCCATAATCATTAGGCGATAATTGCCTGCTGCTACTTCTTTTAA
>JAHDFT010000124.1:0-6837 GCA_020628015.1 Bacteroidota bacterium | reverse complement strand
TTTCCTGTATTTGACAGCCTTTTTCATCTGTAGCAGTCAAATAATATTTACCAGCAGCTAAATTTTCCAAATCTGCTTGATCGCTGATGATATTACCGTCTTGATCTTCCCATAAATAGCGCAATTCCCCATTCGCTCCATTGATGGTTATATCCTTGACACTTCCATTATCCAAACCACAAGTTGCATCAATAATTTGCATTCCCTCTGGTATATTTAATCCTCCCCTGCTTTCGATTTCCCATTTATATTCGTACTCACAATCATTGGCATCCTTAATGGTCAAGTAATAGAATCCAGCCTTTTGTGCTTCTAAGAAAGCCACTTCACTCAGTTTATTTCGATCTATATCTGTCCAAATGAATTGATAAGGGGAAGTTCCTCCTTCGATGCCTAGATCATAAATGGCACCGTTGGCTTGCCCACAAAAACTGTGTTCAATCGTTGGTGCTGTAATTTCTAGTGGTGCAATGGCTTCGATGGTAAAGGTTTGTGCTAGTGAACATCCATTGGCATCTTCAATTTGTAAAGAGTAGGTACCTGCTGGCATTTCTGCTAAGACTAAGGCTTCCCCTACTGTTGTTCCTTCCTGATCTCTCCAAATAATGTCAAATGGAGGATTACCTTGCGTGATGGTCAAGTCAGTAATTGCTCCATTTGCTGTACCACAAACGCTTTTTTGAATAACTGGTGTAGACAATGCTAGAGCTTCAGATGTGGTCAATACGGTACTTGTTGTACTTTCACAACCATTCGCATCCGTCACCTTAACTTGATAAGTTCCACCTTGTAAATCAGTGATTGTAGCTGTTGTGGCGATCATATCCCCTGCTTCATTTGTCCATTCATAAACAAAAGGAGCTAAACCACCATCTACAACAAGATCGACAATAGCACCATTGGATAAGCCGCAGCTAGGTTGTTCTACCTTTTCAATACTTAGTGTAGCGGCTGTTGGTATGCTAATCGTTGTGTTTGCTTTTGTTTGACAACCATTAGCATCTGTTACCTCTAGTCTATAATCCCCTATTGCTATTGTTGCTACATCTAAGGTATTCGCTATTGTGGCACCATTTGCTTCATCAATCCATTGATAGGTATATGGTGGTAAACCTCCTTCAACAAGATAGTTTGATATTTTGCCATATTCTTCACCACATAAGGCATTTGTAGTACTACCTTCTGTAATAGTAGGTGCATTTTGTTCACCTATTTTGTAGGTATTTTCCACGCTGCACCCATCCTCGTCTGTTATGATTAATTGGTAATTTCCAGCATTTACCTCCGTTAAAATGGCAGTAGAAGCAATGATTGTTCCTGTTTCATCTTGCCATTCATAGGTAATATTGCCTATATTTCCTTCTATTGAGATGTCATTGATGGCTCCGTTGGCTTGTCCGCAGCTTGCATCGCTAATGATTCCGCCTACGATGGTCATGGCTGCTTTTTCTGTGATGGTAAAAAGTTGTGTTTCTTGACAGTTGGCAGCATCGGTGATGATTAGGGTATAATTCCCTTTGATTGCTGCTGTTAATGCTTCTTCTTGGCTAATAATTGTACCTGTTTCATCCTGCCATTCATAGTTGAAAGGAGCTTGTCCGCCTGTGATACTTAAGTTACTAATGCTTCCATTAGTTTGTCCACAGCTACTTTGCTTGATAATTGGTTCGTTGACGGTAAAAGGTATAGCCCCTGTCAGCTCAAAGGTCTTACTGGTTTGGCAATCTGCGGCATCGGTGATGATTAATTGATAATTGCCTGCTTCTAATTGGTCTATTTCTAGTTGGTCATGAATGACATTGCCTGATTCATCCTTCCAAGTGTAAATATAAGGTGGCTCTCCTGCTGTTACGGTGATTGCGGTAATGCTTCCATCTGCCACTTCACAAGAAGCAGGTTTCACGATACCTCCTTCGATAGTAGGAGCAGCCGTTTCGTTGATGGTGAAATTGGCACTCACCACACAGTTATTGGCATCGGTGACAATAATCGAATAGTTTCCAGCAGGAATATTCCCCACATTGGTTTGTACACTCACTACATCCCCCATTTCATCATACCATTTGTAATCATAGGGTGTTGTTCCACCTGCTACACTAATCCCTCCTATGGCTCCATTACTTGCTCCGCAGCTTGCTTCGACAGGATTTCCGCCCTCGATGGTTAATTCTGCTACTCTATTGACTGTAAATTCAGCTAAGGCAACACAGCCTCTTGAATCTGTCGCTTCTAGTACATAATTACCTTCCTTTAATTCACTAATAGCTGATTCTGTACCAGCACTTCCCCCAGCTTGGTCTATCCATTGATAGCTAATGGGAGAGATGCCATTTTCAATAATGACTTCTTGAATGGCTCCATTATCTGTACCACAATCTGCATCTTTAATATTGGCTGTTTGAATTGTAAACTCATTATTTTTAGGAATAGAAAATGTTTCCCTTACTTCACAATTATTGGCATCTACTACAACTAAAGTATATGCTCCTCCCACCACATTCAATAAATTAGGAGTTGTATTGATCACTCTTCCTGATACATCTAACCATTCGATTTGATAAGGCATTTGTCCATCAGCGATGGTGATATTCCACAATTTACCATCAGCTTGTTCACAATTGGCAGCTACCATCTCACCTCCTGAAATAGTCAATACAGATTGGGCATCAATTGTAGTGGTATAGGTTCCTGTACAGTTATTTTGGTCTGTCACCAATAAACGATATTCTCCTACATCAATATTATTTAAATCTGGACTTGTACTTAATACATTTCCGTCCATATCTTCCCAAGCAAAATTATAAGGTGCTGTACCTCCAACGACTTCAGGTGTGGTAATTTTACCATTAGCTTCTCCACAAGTCGTTGCAAAATTGATGGTTTGTAAGACTGTTGGTTTTTCTTGTTGGCCTACTTCAAATGTATAGCTTGCCGTACAATCTGCTGTTCCTTGTACATTTAATTCATAATTCCCTCCTCCTACATTCATCAATATAGAATCTGTACTGACGACATTTCCAGATTCATCTAACCATTGATATTGTAAATCTGCTGTACGATTTTCAATGGAAATCAATGTAATGCTTCCATCATCTGCTTGACAAGAGGCTGTTTGAATGAATCCATCTAGAATATTAGGAGCAGGTTGATCTATTATTTCAAAGATTCTAGTATCCTTACAACCGTTACCATCCTCAATTTCTACCTCATATTTACCAGGAGCCAATCCTTCATAACTATTTTCATTGCCTCCTGATAAAGCATACTTATTATTTCCATTGATTTGTGACCATTTCCAAGTAAAAGGAGCTTGTCCTCCTTCAAAATTAACATTTTCAACAACTCCATTTTCTAATCCACAAGAAGCAGGACTAACTGTAGCATCTGTAATGGTCAAGTCGGAAAAAATTAAAGAGGCAGTTCCTCCAGCACTCCCCTCACAACCATTGGCATCTTTGACCACCAATAATTTATAATCTCCCTCATTAGATAAGTTAATATTTTTCGTATTATTGTAAGATAAGCCTTCAATGGTATCTGTTTCAGAAGCTAGTACATAGACCCAAGGAGCTGTTCCAGAAAAGGATATTTCTGCACTTACTGGATTCCCCTCACAAGAAATTCCTCCACCTGACACATAACCATTAGGTGTACTAGCTTGATTGACCGTTACACTTCCTGAAAGGCTAGTTGTACAATGGGCATCTGTCACTTCCTCTAATTCGTAGCTTCCTGCTTGATTGACTGTTAAGGTATAAGGAGAACTTTGAATGTTTATTGAGCCTTGATTGGCCCCATTTCTTTTATAACTTACTTGCCAAGGAGCTGTTCCTGTTAAGAAAATGGTTAAATCTTGTGTCTCTCCACTACATATGGTTCCTCCTCCTGATATCGTAGCTGTTGGAGCTTGTCGGATTGGAATATGTATAATAGCAGGTACAGCACAAGCTGTATTGGGGGTGTAGCTAACTTTTGCTGTGGATACGCCCATATCAGCTGCTAATTGTGGATCAAAGGCTCCAGAAGTATTTGCACCACTTATTATACCTGCGCCTTCCCACTGCCCTCCTGCTGGTTGTGCGGTTAGGGTCATGCTTCCTGATGTCGTACAAAGCGTACCAACAGGATCAATACTGGCTGTGGTATTGGCTTCGACTTCAATTGCTATGGTTCCTTGACTTGCTCCGCAGGCATTATTGATTTCATAAGTTATATTATAAGGACTACTTCCTGTATTGCTTGCCAAAATAGGGTCAAATACTCCTGTTTGTGGATCAACGCCTATTCCAGACCAAGTACCTCCAGCATTAGCTGCTGTTAATACTATTGGGTCATCTGTTTCACATACATTAGCTACAGGTGATATAGTCGCATCTGGTGGATTATTCGTTACAATAATATTGTAGTTTGCTTGCGTAATTTCTTGACATTGATTTTCAACGGTTACTGAAACGGTCATATCGTTCATTGGAGTCACTTGAATGCTATTGTCTTGCTGTCCAAAACCATCACTCCAATCATAAGTATAGGGAGCCAAAGGCCCATCTGGAACGTTTGCAACAAGTGTTATAGTCTCCCCAGCACAAACACTAATATCTCCAACAGGTTCAATATTAAAATCTGCCCCATCTAAAATATTAATGACCGCATCTACAGGTGCTATACAATCACAGGCAACTTCTGTCAATCGAACGATGATTTGTTCTGTATCTTCGGTGAGCTTGTCTCTAAATGCTTCTACAGGTATTTGGATGCTTTGTTGACCTGCTGGGATGGTGATAGTACTTGGAAGTGGTGCATAATCTGTTCCTGGCGTAGCATTCCCCAATACATGAATGTCTGTAGTCAAAGGATTACTAAGATCAGCAGTATTATCTCTTTCAAAAATAAAGTAACCATTATTGCATCCCTCATAAGCATCTCCACCATTGGTCATTGGATTATAGGCACTTACGAGTATGCCATTTCCTGTATCAAAGCTATTTGCCTCCAAAAAGACTGCTGAATCATAGCGGTAATCCCCTGCATCTGCAATGGCTAGTTTGATTTTATACGTACTACATGGAATCAAACCATCTACTTCTGCTGCTAAAACAGTTGTATAGCCATCAAATTCTAGGGTACTACTGGCTAATGGATTTTCTATAAAATATTCATCGTAAATAATATCATTTACTGTATTAATGGATACAGGTAGGTCTGTTCCAGGTACTAAGGCGATATTTTTAGCTCCATTAATACCAGGCCCACTAAGGAAAAAACTAAAAATATCATTGAATTCACTTCCTACCCATTCTAAATATTCCTCAGAAGCAAAAATATAATTGAAGGACATTTCTTCTTTTAAAGCAACGAATTCAAACTCTAAAGTTGCGGCATCATTGGTGGTATAATCAGGAATTTCGGCATTGAGGTCTTCATCTCCATTGCCCAGCCAATTGGTAGATAAATCCAACTTGGTATTTGGTCCACCAACATTGAAAATGCTACCTGTAGACAATACAATTCCTTCCTCAATGCCAAAGGTCCCATTATTGAAATAGCCTATAGCATTGCTATTTCCTGATATAGATGCGTTGTTAATTGGGGTACAGCCTGTTATAAATACCTCCTCCACTAAATAATCTGCTTGGCTATAATTGCCACTATTGTCTACTTCAATCGTAGGCTCACACACCTGCATCTCAAAATCAAAATCAGTACAAAAAGAGCCAGAGTTATACGGATTAATGTCTACTAAAATGTAATAGGTTTGCCCTGCTTGCAGCGTTGCATTTAATAGTGGATCACCATTATTAAATGCTGACCCTTCTATACAGTTGGTCTCTGCTTCGTTCGGGCATCCATCTAATAAAAATAATGCCGTATGTCGATCTGAATTATTTAGGGTAAATAAATAGCAATTGCTTGAAGATGGGGTAAATTCAAATACGACTTCTTCCGCATTCATGTAATAGGAATTACAAGTGTTGGAGCTAGTATAAAAATTTCCCATTCCACAAGTACTCAAACCAGATTGAGTAAAATTATTATTGTTAATTGTAATTGGATTTCCACAATGGCTACCTGGTGCATCATCAAATATTTGGTAGGCTAATATATTACACGCATTATTGGCTCTACATCCATCTTGAGTCACCAATAGCTGATAGTTACCTGTAGTTGGTGCAGCCCAGTAAAGTTCGGCAGATGTTCCACATCCAAAGTCATTATAACCAGTAGGTTCAATCGTACCATCAGGAAAATTAATGCTTAATTCTGTTTGTCCATATTGAGCATCTCCTCCTCCTTGACAAAAGCTGAATAGGTATACTGTTCCTGCTTGGGCATTGAAGTCAAAGTAATCTCCTCCTGCAACACATTCTACAGTTTGCCATTGATTGGTAATGTCTAATGTGTTTTTAAAAGTTACTCCGTCTAATGTAGTACTACACTGCCCTGAAGCTTTAAAACTCCCACAGCATATACCCAGTAGTAGCAGTACAAAAAAAGCAATATGACTATATAGGTTGATCTGATTCATTTCAAAAAATGTGGAAAATAATTTCAGATAGTTCATAACTAGTTAAATAATTTTTCTCAAACAATTATTTATAAACACCATGCAGGTATCAACAAATATATGTTATACAAAAAACTATTTCAATTAGTAAAATATTGAAAAATCAAAGATAAATTGAATACTTATTGAGCAATAAAGGGGCTATTAAAAAATAAAAGTCAAATAAAACAAGAAACACAAGAACTTAAGCAATATTTGCATTAATCAGCTTAAATTCTAATTATTTATTCTTTTATTTGTTGATTGGACTTGAGAAAGGGAATAGCAGTTATTTC